>CAZNVC010000016.1:7251-19515 GCA_964576685.1 uncultured Candidatus Saccharibacteria bacterium | reverse complement strand
GCCTGAGACTTCTCAGCTTCAAGCCCTACCCGGAAAGCTCTACGCTTCACCGCGTAGGGCTTTTCTTATTATGTTTCGAAAGCTTGGATATCGCGATGATGTACAAATAATTTTGAATAAAAACAATATTAAAAATTCCTAAACGCCCCCTCTCTTCGTATTATTTTCTATTCTTAGTACTTTTTCAATAGATTTACCTTTTGCTAATTCATCTACCAATTTATCTAGGTAGCGAACTTTTTTTGTAAGAGGAGTTTTTATTTCCTCTATTTTATACCCACAAATAGATCCCGTTATGTGTTTTGATTTTGGATTTAATTTTACTTCCTTAAAAAAATCTCTAAGGGTCAGATTACTCTTTATTTTCTCTTTGACACTTTTTTCATCAAGACCTGTAAGCCAGTGTATTACTTCTAGAAGTTCATTTTCGGTTCTGTTTTTCTTTTCTAGTTTTAAAAGGTACGCATTATAAACAGAACCAAAATGTAACACCGCGATTCTTTCATCATGTTTTTGTAGATTTTTCATAGTATGGTAAGTATAACTTTTTTCTGGGTATATTATAGAAAATTTTTATATAGCTGGGGGGCGAGAGGAAGGTAGATTTTTTTAATAAGAAATTTGATATACTACATCAATTCAGTTGTAAGGGTCTAGATGGCATATCCTGTCTCGGATGACTGAATTGAAAAAACCAGAATCCCTCCCTGGGAGTGGAACACTATCGTTTCAAAATTAATCAGCCACAGGATTCCTGTCGCGCGGGATTAAAAACTTGCTCACTGTTTGATAATGCCTAAAAATGGTGCGCATGGCGCGGTGGCAATGATATTGGAAAGCTCTCAGGGAGGAACTCGGTACACAGTAGCACATGCTACTGTTTTTTCTTTTTTGATGTTGTGGAGGAGGCGGAACAATTATAATGGAAGAGGGTGTTGCACTTACTTGTTGAATTCACTGCTTGTATTATTGACAGAACTAGTTTTTGTATTATAATACATTTATTGTATAATAAGTTCATTCAACAAAACACCGATGCGGAGTAGCAATGGCTACTATTTTTATTCAGGTTACCCTGGAAGTAGGTGAATCAATCATGTCAGGGGAGTGTCCTGTCTGTGGTTGGAAGCATGAAGTGGTTATGACGGTTGGCGATTACGAGCGTGAAGATGCTTGTAGTGGTCTACAATACCGTCATAAGGATACTGGATGCACTCATAAAAAGATAATCTTCAACGAGCACGATTCGACCTAAGCTCATGCCACCTTCGGGTGGTTTTTACTTTCTAAGCAATTATTTGATTAGACTGCGTAGGAAGAGAGAGTGTTCAGTTAAGTCAAACACCAAGAGGCTACGCGAGAAGGTTTTTCACCAGGAACATAACGACTGCCACGATTGACATAAGAGCAGTACCCCACAGGATATCAACGATGGTTACTGACCATGGGTAGTCGCGTAAAGTTGCGAGATTAGTAAAGTCATAGAAGCCGTAGAGCAAAAAGCCAGCGAGAGCTCCATAGAGTATAACTTCTGTAATATTCGTTGCTTTGGAAACAACGAACACCCACAAGAAAACACAACCTAGTATGTAAACAACAGGAACCGCAGGCAAATAGGGGACAAGCGAGCCGTCTTTAAGGGTTACATGAGTGCCTAGTGCATGTATGTAAAAGTTTTTTGCAATAATTGCAAGCCAGAGATAGTCGAGCGAAGCAAATGTAACCATTCCCGCAATAAATAGAATTATATTCATGGTGAGTAGTATACCAAAAAGTGTTGCGGTGATGTGGGGGAAGAAGTTAGAACTCTTTTAAACTTTATTTATTAGGATTAAATTCTATAATCCACTCAATACCGTATTTATCTCTGAACATGCCAGCATATGTTCCCCAAGGACTCTCGCCGAGTTGTCCTTCTACTTGCCCTCCAGCAGAAAGTCCTTTAAATATTCTTTCAGCATCCTCTTTTGTATCGACGTTTACATGGATTTTACTTCTGTTTTCGTTTTCATTTACTTTTCCCATAAAATCAGGCACATCATTTCCGATTAATACATTTGCACCACCGATTGGCAAAATAATCTGCATAATTTTGTTCGCGTCGCTTTCCTCAACTTGAAACTCTGGACCTGCTAGATCTTTGAGGTAAATTACTTTTGTAAATTCACCGCCAAAAACTGATTTATAAAAAATAAACGCTTCCTTAGCATTACCATTAAAATTAATCCATGGGTTAATTGTTATCATAAATATAATTATACAGCATGCTTAAGTTTTATTTGTCTTTGAATTAGCTTGAGTGTTGGGACGATATTCGGATGATTATGAGTAATGGATTTTTTTTGAGGTATGGGACATGGGGTAAGTATATAGTTGAGAATTAATAGTTGGGGTACAACGACACGGTCACAAACCTATCTCGCTCCAGGATGGGCACCATTGTTTACTTTTTCAATCTCTTGGGTTGTATACAAAAAGAAAAAGGGCGATCATTGATCGTCCCTGAAGGTTTGTACAGTTACTTCTTGCGTTGGTTTGTAGCGTTCTTGTGGCCGTCGCGGTAGGCTTTATTGACCCTGGCTGCACCCTTGTCAATTGCCGCATGGATGATGCCGTACGGCTCCTTGTAGGTGTTGTGTTTTGCGCCATCCTTCTGACCTTTTTCGTACGCTTTATCACGGTACTTACCCATCATGGCTCCTTTCGTGCTTCTTGCACAAATATCTCGATTTCCCTAGTGTACTCACTTCATGCCGTAAAGGTTGAAGATTATTTCATACTACCACATATATACAAAAAAGCAAGAAATTGGTATAGCAAATGGAACCATAACAGATATTGACATAATTGTATTTTATATTGTATAAATGAATTAGGTAGTGAATATTTTGCCCTTTTATATATACCCCTAAAAGGAGTATCGCATGCGTAGAATATTATCTAATGAAAGTGATGTATTACCGATAGAGGAACAAATTAATCGTATTGGAGAAATTTTTAACCTTGACCCGAATCCAGCTCTTACTTTTGCAAAAAAACTTCATTTACCATCCCTTACTTGTGATGCAGATGGATGGTTTGCAATCCCAAAAGAAAGTTCTCTTTTCCCTTCGGTTCGCGATGTGCGTCTGCGCCATTGTTTTGCAGTTAGTTTGGTGAGACAACTTTTGTCAAAGAATAGAAATTTTCTTGAGTATACTAAGTACAGAGCACTTGAATTCACGCCAGGTAATTTTTTGATCACAAGGAAAACTTCTGCGTCCATGTCAGTGACTGGTGCGGAGCAAGTCGGCGATATTGTCATCATCCCAGCAAGTTTCGTTCTTCCTGATGAAGAGGAGGAAGCGGATTTGTCAGAATTTAGACGACTCTTTGGTAATGCTGAAGTGTATCTTAACGGAGAACTGCTATATTCTTCTGGTTGCGACATGGGATCATTATCAAGAAATCTGTTCAGTAAATTTGGATTCCATCTCGACATGTTTTCATTTGGATGTATTCTCTTAACTCATTTGGAATTAGTGAAACAATGGACATATTATGAATCTTTTCAAATTAATTGTCTCGGTAGTCGTTTCGACCATCTTGGTAAGGGGACATTTGAAAAAGTCCCTATGTTTAATTTCGTAGATGATGTTGTATGTCTTACGTTAACAGATGCACATCCAAGCAAAGACTCTGTCGATACTGATTTTTCGTCGATATGTCTTGCTACTGGGTTCATTGGGGCACACATATAGGAACAGTACTACAAAAAATAGCAGAGCCGTGTGTACACACATAGCTCTGCTTTTTCTATTTAAAATCTAGGCACAAAACGGAACCTTTCAATGAAAGATAGTAAAGTCTTGTTTTACAAGCTTAAGAAAATAGTGACAGCCACCATTTAACTTACGCACATGAAGCGGTTCATGTGCTGTACCCCGAAAAGAATAAGCTTCGCTTTTCTTTGCTGGGGCTATGGGACGATGTTGGAACAGTGTTAACTAGAATTATCTAGCAATATTAAGAGAGTTATTTATTCTTGCTTGATTTACACGAGCTGTCATCTCTCTGTTTTCAGCTTCCTCTTCAAGTTTTGTTTTTTCTGAAATATCAACACCAAAACTTACCCTACTTACAGTTGAGTTCTTGAGCTCATTTGACCCACCAGCTCCAATTTGACCAATTCCCCAAACCTTGATTTCCCCACCAGCTTTTCCGGAGTCAGTTGATTCAACGGTTATTGCAACATCAAATTCAAGAGCTGTTCTTTGTTCTTTTATGCCCTTGAACCTAATCTCTCTTTTTGTTTCAATATTTGCTTCTGATACTGCTTCATCTAAGTCAATGATTACCTTTTTTACAAATTCTTTTAGTTTCATATTTTAAGTATATTCTTATATAGTTACAAATACCAATAAAAATTTAATTTATTATTTTCTCCTCTCTTATTGCTGAAGCTTCTGCAATAGCACTTGCTACACCCCCAACGTTCTCATATATATCATGGTTAGTTACATGGATAGTATCAAAACCTTTCACTGAAGAATTGTGACTTCTATCTAGGTCACTCATAATCTGTTTTGCGTCACTTATATGCTGTCTTCCATCAACTTCAATATCTATTTTTGAACTAGGTATGACAATATCAACATGTTTGTAACCATCAAAACTTTCTGGTCTAAAATGTACTTTAAGTTTTTTTAGAGCCTTCATTAGCATGAAAGCATATTTTGTAGGTTTCATTTATTTTTAGCAAGAACTTTACGTGTTTTTTGAACTATTATTACAAGAAGCAGAAGGGTAGAGAAGTCACCCATCCCTGTAGCCATCTCAATTGAGTCTTCAACACTAACCCCTGCCCAATCAAGGAAGAATACGGTAACAAGATAGAAGATAATTTTTACTATTTTGAAAGAGATTAAGAAAATAAAAAATGCTAGGAGTATTATGCCTGTAGTTTTTAAGATGCTTCTTTTGTTACTTTTTGTAACAGTTTTTTCAATAACTTCTGATTCTAAATTTACTACGTTATGTTTGTCTATTTTTTCATTACCAAAAAGCATGTAAAAAGCTATTTTTTGATAAGTAGAAACTAATCCAAAAAGAAAAACAAAAGAAAATCCAATAATTACTAACAACATTTCAATGTAATAGATGAATGTTTTTGTTGGAGACTTTTTGTAGTATGACCAATCATCTTGGTATGTCTTTTTAGGCTCTAAAAATTTAAGTGAACCAGTCATTTCACCTTCTTTATTCCAAGTTGTAAAAGCATCAACCCCTAAACACTGAATATTATTTTGTGTTATATATTGTGAAAACGTCTCTGGAGTTACTTTAACTCTTTTTGATGAAATCTCTACATATAACTCATTTACATTTCTTGCAGTTTGCACTTCAGTAAATTTATTAGCTAAATCTTTTGAACAATATACATCATTGATTATCCCTTTGTAGTATTCATCTGGTTCATCATTTAATACGTAAGTTCTATTTTTATCTCCTACCTTCTCATCTCTCAGTGCTAGTCCACCAATAGATTTAATATCTGAAGTGATTCTGTCATTTAAAGTACCAACTTCCTCCCATTGCTGAGAGCTACCTCCTCTAAATAAATCTGATGAGCTATATGTTGATATACTAGAACCAACTATAAAAATAAAAGTAAAGATGAGGAGTATTGAAAAGACTCTGTGGAACCAGTATTGTGAAAGTACTTTATTTTTGTTGACCAGTTGAGATAATATTTTTTTCATACTGTCTAGTCTACTCCTATTTACATCAAAACTAAAGTATTTATTTGACATCCATTTTAAAAAGAGTGGGGTTAAATTAGGTACAAGGTCTTTGATATGTTAGCACGAAACACTTACGATACCCTTAAAGCTTGGAGGCTAAAAGTCCAGCACTGTGGAGCTAGTCCACTTATTTAATATTACAGCCGGGTCAATAACATACTCATACCATAAACCTAAAGTGGGGGAATAAAATAAGGCAAAGATAAAAAAGAAAAATAGTGACAGCCACCATTTAATACAGCCACCATTTATTTACAAAATGTGTGTTGTAATAAAATCACAAGGCCTCGGTCACCAAGTTGGTATTTTATTTCATCACTTTGTGACTCATAAAACACTCAACTTCGCGACCCCGGGGAAAACCGACAATACTATATTCATAAAATATAGAGTTCAATTTTTATGAATATAGTATTGTAGACCGGTTTTTCGTTCGAGTCCTACGTAACATGCTTTGGAGCATGTTACTTGTACCCCAGCAAATGTAAAATACACATCATTTGATGTGTATTTTACATTTGCTGGGGTACAAGGACTCGAACCTCGATACTCAGGACCAAAACCTGATGTCCTACCATTAGACGATACCCCAATATTAAATGTAAGTAAGTACGTTATCGAATCTTTATTGTCCTTCGTACTCAGGACCGCACTATTTGACCGTTCGCAAGCTCACTCGCTGATATCCTACCATTAGACCTGCCTGACGCAGGCAGGCGATACCCCAATTGATAGCCATTAGCTAGTAGCCATTAGGCGTTAGCTAATCCCAAATTTATACACTAGGATTGTATAAATATAGTTTGCTGGTCAAATATTAGCATAAACGAGACCTTTTTTCCATTGACGGAGGAGAGGAGGCGCGACCACGAAGTGGTCGCGCAACTCTTATTGCTTTGGATAGTTGAGTCGCTCTTGTTCCAGCTCTTCTTTGGTGAACATGCCAGCCTCCAGAAATAGATCTTCAATGTAGTTACGTCGAGGCGGAAGCCATCTATGAAGAATAGTACGTCCACGGTCTTGGTGAGATCGTATTCCCCGCGCTATCAAATCTTCTTTTGTGAGAAGCGCCTCACCATTTTCATGAAGTTTCTCGTGCACCATATAATCAAGAGCAAAGTAGTTGTTATCTTCAAAGCCTTCAAGTATCTTGCTATAGAGCTCGTCTTTTACCC
Organism: uncultured Candidatus Saccharibacteria bacterium; assembly: GCA_964576685.1. Taxonomy (GTDB): domain Bacteria; phylum Patescibacteriota; class Minisyncoccia; order Phycocordibacterales; family UBA5272; genus UBA11704. The sequence goes on along the minus strand of CAZNVC010000016.1, from coordinate 12,557 downwards.
ATGGATAACGGAGAGATGTTTCGCTTGTGACTTCTATGGTAAACATCGAAGAGAGATCATTTTTAAGTTGTTCGAATCGTGGTTCAACCTCAATGGTTGTTTCAGAAGAGAGAGGTTCTTCTTGAGAATGCAACATCTCATTTTTCTCAGGCTGTTTTTCGTGATAAAAACGATCTGGTGATGGCATAGATGATGCACTATTATAGACATACTTCGAAGAGAGAAACAATATTGCAAATATTTTTATCTATCGTCATATGGTAAAGACCATCAGCGTCAATGATTTTAGACAATGTTTTTATTTTTACACAACAACACAGGAAAATTACTTGCACGAGTAGAAGAGATGAGGGTATACTCATAGCTATTAACTTTATATATTTTTGTAACTGTATGGAATCACATTTCTCTCATCAATCACCACGAAAAGATTCTGTTACTCTAGAAGGTAAACATCTAGACGAATGTGTAAAACTTTGTCCAGAATTAAAGAAGCTCCATGATTTTGCACTCAAAAGACTTCCTTCGAAACAAGAAGTAGAGAGATCAGATGATGAACAGAGTTTCTTTACCTCAGCAGGTGCAAGATATAGAGATGCGATCGAACTTACGACACTAATGGCCCTTCGTGCAGCGAATCAACAGCAGAATCTGAATTAATAGTTATCACCTTGACGGGGTGGACTTTTTATGAGAGAGTAAGTATATAAATAAGCCTTATAAATAAAGGCTTAATGAAGATATATCATGGCATTAAGTCAAGAATTACAAAAAGCACTAGAAAGTACAAAGCTTACCTACGAGGAGTTGCGTGCTTTTGAGGTGGGTCTTACTTTGCTTAGCCCTGCAGAACAGAATGAATTCGCTAAGACTGTCAAAGATAACCCAGAACTTGTCTACCCACTCTATATCAACTTCAAGGCGAAGCTTCACGCCGCGCTTAGTGATGAAAAAGAATGGGAAGCGGCAATTGAGCGTGAGATTATGGAGCTAGAAGAGTTCTTGAAGAAACGACGGGTAGGAGATGAGATAATGTAACACTTCGTCGCAGACTTTCGCAGACCAAACGCGGACCACGCGGAAGAATACCGGACTAGGGACTAGGGGGTAGGGGTTAGGAAATGCAATACAATACGATACACGAAGCGGCGCCGTAGGCGTCCGCTTTTCCTTGTGTCTATTTTTTATAATTTGCTACACTTACAAGTATCTATGAAGCCACTTATCGACAGTCTTCAACTTATTGCTGTGCGAAAGGACAGTAGATTCGTGATTGTTGTCTCTACTACGATTTTCTTTCTCTTGCTTCTCATTGCACAGAATGGAAAAGTTGCTCTTGAGATGCTTTCACTTGATTCACTGTCATTTACAAAGCGACTCCCTTTATTTTTTTCAATGTTCTTCGATGTTCATAGTACTTTTACGGGAGGGACACTGATGCTTGCAGTATTTGGGTCCATTCTAGGAGGGATTAATCTTTCGCTTGCCTATACATATATTAAGATACGTGGAGAGCTTATCTTCAAGAGTGGCCTCTACAGTGGTATAGGCCTCATCCTTGCGTTCTTAGGGGTTGGGTGTGCAGCGTGTGGTACTGCTTTTCTGAGTCTCATTTTAGGATTCTTTGGGTTTTCTACAATACTCCATTTTCTTCCATACCAAGGGCAGGAGATCGGGTATGTTGGCCTCGTCGTGTTGTGTATTGCAACATATTCACTTTCAAGGAAAGTAACAGCACCCGCTGTGTGCTAACGCATAATCCTCACACATATGTCCGCTGTCGATAAAACCCTCACAAAAAAATCAAGACTTCTCAGTATCATATTTCTTGTGATTATTGGTTTTGCTGCTCTTTTTGAAAAGCAGATTACTGATGTGGTCGACCTTGGGTTCGCGACGACCACTCCTAATACTGTTGGTATCTATTATAAAGTGACAAAGGTAACTGACGGGGACACACTTCATATTAGTATGGACGGAAGAGATGAAACCGTTCGACTCATAGGGATCAACACCCCAGAGACGGTAGACCCACGACGTCCAGTCGAATGTTTCGGTAAGGAAGCGAGTGCGCGTATGAAAGAAATAGCAGGAGGGAAGATCGTTCGCCTTGAATACGATGATTCTCAGTCTCTTCGTGATACCTATGACAGGTTGCTTGCATATGTGTATCTCGAGGATGGTCAAATGATCAACCGTAAGATGGTCGCAGAGGGCTACGCGTATGAATATACCTATCTTACCCCATATCGCTACCAGAGGGAGTTTAGGGACCTCCAGAGGCTAGCACAGGGTGCTAAGCGAGGACTCTGGGCGCCGGATACTTGTGATGGAAGTAAACAATTTTCAGAATAACTATGGAATCAATTCGTTACCTCATCAAATTTTTCATTAAAGTAGCTTTTGCCTTTTTCATTATTGCGCTTGTGTGGTGGCTAGTTTCACTTGTGTCACCTGCATTTAATCTCCATAGTATCGTTGCAAGTAGAACAGCGTCCAGTACTAGTAAGGACTGGCTACCTTCTCCAAGAACATATGCAGGATTGTTCAATAAAAAGAATATGACTCCAAATGAATATACCAATGTCTACGTGCCACCACCTGCATTTAATCAGTATGGCCTCAACAACGATCAATATCAGTTCTCAACATATAGTTACGTTACGTATACTTCAACGGGGACCGCTGTCATAAATGGGTCAAGTGCTAGACAAGGAGAGAATTCTCAAGCGCCTGTTCAATCAAAGACAACGCTCTCAAGCAACAGAGTGCTCTCAATTCGTAATCTTTCAATTTATGAAGGAGGGCATGTCTATACAGGTCTTGCATTTGTTGGTGAAGCAAAGGCAAGTATGTTCAGGGATGGTAAATTCCCAATCGTGGTCGTTGATCAGGCAGGAAAGGTGGTTGGTGTCTCTGCTGCTATCGCTACCACGAATTGGACAGTGCCAGGGTGGGTACGTTTTGAGACCAAAATTACATACCCACTCCCGGTTAATGTGCCATGTACTATGATCTTTGAAGAAGCACTCACCCAGCAAGAAAGAAATACTCGTCAGCCGCTTCGTGTGCCGATACAAGAACGATGTAATTAAACAAGTAAAAAACGGACACCGAAGGTGTCCGTTTTCTTTCGACTAGAGATATTCTTTTCTGATCCAGTTTCCATCCTTATCACGAACAAGTTCGTGCTGTTTTGCTTCGGTATAGTGACCAACCGGCTCTGCTTCTCCACGTGTTGGTTCCTGAGCAAGTTCTTCTGCTCGTGCTCTCAGCACATTGATAACCTTTGGGTCTCCGAGAAGTCTGTCGAGCATTTTGTCACTGATTCCGTGCTGGGCAAGTTCTTTCGCTCTGTTATCAAGCATGTTTGCTACTTTCGGGTTGCGTGATACAAGATTTTTCAACGCTTCACTGGGTGTAAGCATAGGCTTCTTGTCTCCAAAAGAAGGTGAAGGTGCTGGTCCATTCATATTCTGATATTTTTAAAATACATTGTCAATGATTATGCAGTAAGTCTATCTATAACGGCTTTCACGACTGCGCCGTCTGCGGTGTCACCAAGCTCCTTGATCATCATACCAACAAATTGTCCCTTCTTCGTTGGGTCAAGAGGAGATTCTGCAAGCTTCGCTTTTACCTTCGCCTCAATTTCGGTCTCAGTCATTTGTGTTGGGAGGAAACTTTCGATGACGGTGAGCTCATTCTTTTCGTCTTCTGCGAGTTCTGGACGGCCACCAGCGAGGAATTGTTCCATAGAATCTTTACGCTGTTTAGCGAGGCGCTTAATTACCTTCATGCAGTCTTCATCAGAAAGAGGCTCCTGTGGAGGGCGACCTTGGGTAACGAGTTCGTTAGTAAATGCGGCTGAGAGCATACGAAGTGTACCGAGACGTACCGCATCTTTTGCAATCATTGCTGCTTTGATTTCTGCTTTAATTTTTTCTTGCATAGTACTTAGGAGTATACCACACATAGAAAAAGCGACAGGTTCCTACTATTCGATTGCTCGAAAGTAAAAACACTGTCGCGTTTTCGTCAGTCTTACAAAACTGACTTGTTGTGTGCTTAAGCCCTGTGACTGAGCCCCTCTCTGAAGGGCGTGAAGGAGTTGTATGTAGTCAGAGGTCTTAAGACGTACCCTTACGCAAGTATATCTGCTGGGTTTTTGTGTACGTTGTTAAAGAGCATGTGGTAACGATTTTCTGTTACCAAGTAGAGTGTACCACACATGGTATACTTTTTTCATATGTCACCAGAATCTATTGTTATTATTATCGTCGGAGGTGTAATTATTGCACTCCTTGTTGCAGTGTTACTAAAAAGTGGTGCGAAAAAAGAGGATGAGAGCGACCAAACGTTTCTTATTTTGCAAGATCAACTTGAGAGATTGCGTTCGACTGTGGAGAATAAGCTCGAACGTTCCCAGAACGATCTTCATCAGACATTACATCGCCAGAATACAGAAGCAACACGACTCATTACCGAAATAACACGTGAGCTTACCGAAGTGAAAGAGGGGAATAAGCAGGTGTTCTCGATGACTGAGCAGTTACAGAATCTCGAAAAGGTGCTCACACATCAGAAGCAACGAGGAAATCTTGGTGAAGCTTCTCTTGAGCTTATTCTTTCTAATATGCTTGCTCCTGGTCAATATGAGATGCAGTACTATTTTAAGAATGGGGAGGCGGTAGATGCAGTGATACACACCAAGGAAGGAATTATTCCAATCGATGCGAAGTATTCACTCGATAACTATCAACGGCTAATGAATGTGTCTGATGAAGAGGAGACTGCGTATTATCAAAATGAGTTTAAGAAGGATATTCAGAAGCGAATCGATGAAACATCGAAATATATTCGCCCAGAGGAGGGGACACTTCCGTTTGCGTTTATGTTTATCCCTGCGGAAGGCATCTACTATGACCTTCTTGTGAATCAGGTATCAAAAGGTGCGGTGAACACTCAGAATCTCATTGAGTATGCATATAACAAGCGTAAGGTGATTATTGTCTCTCCTACGACATTCTACGCATATCTTCAGTCAGTGCTCTTTGGGTTTAAGGCGTTTAAGATAGAGGAAAGTGCGAAGCATATTCAGAAGCGTGTTGAAGATCTCGGGAAGCATCTTGAGGCATACGAAGAATATATGAAAAAGCTTGGGGTAACCCTTGGTACAAGTGTGAATCATTACAATACCGCCTACAAGGAGCTTAAAAAGGTAGATAAGGATGTGCTTCGTATTACTGAGAGTGATATTGGTATTGAGCCTCTGGTACTTGATAAGCCAACCTTTGAGGAGGAAT
>CAZNVC010000016.1:0-7151 GCA_964576685.1 uncultured Candidatus Saccharibacteria bacterium | reverse complement strand
ACTCTTGCATCAAACTCCAAAATAGTGTATAATTTCACGACTATGACATTCGCAGTTATTCAAACAGGGGGAAAGCAATATAAAGTCGCTGTAGGTGACGAAATCGCCGTCGAAAAGCTCGCGGGCGAGCACAAGGTGGGTGATAAGGTCACTATTGATACCGTTGTACTTACTGATGATGGTAAGGCAACAGTGCTTGGTGCACCTTTTATTAAAGGTGCTAAGGTGGATGCAACGATTACTGAGTCAGGAAGACTCGATAAGGTACTCGTGGTACGTTACCGTCAGAAATCACGTTATCATAAGAAGAATGGCCACCGTCAGCCATATATGAGTCTTAAGATTGATGCTATCAAGTAGACACAGAGTGCTGCAGACTAAGGCAGACCACGCAGACTTACTACAAAAGACAAAAGCGCGACCTTCGGCCGCGCTTTTGTTTGCTTCACGGTGCTTGAAATGATAGGATTGTTTGGGTTGTCCTTTTAGTTTCAACCAAGATATGGAGAGGTCATGAACAGAAAAGGAAAAGGTTACCTTCCTCGTGTGGAGTTATTCAAACTTCACTGCGTCGGGGTGTCTCTTGGTCTGATTAGTTTTTTCATGGGGTTTGTGGGACTACTTTTTCTCGTATATCAGTTTTTTAAACCTCTTTTCCAAAATCACGGCCAGATGTCTTCCGCAACTCTTTTTGAGATTTTTTCCACAGAGAGAAATCTTTATTTTCTCTTATTGTGCTTTTGTGGTTTTCTGATGGAGAGGCCAACGTCATGGTTGGTTAGTCTCTCAGAAGATCCTTACGAGTTTTTTGTAAACGACCTTGATTTTTTCAAGAGGTATCATCCAAAGTTTTGGTTATTTTACTGGACATCAGTTATTTTTATCATTCTCTTTGTTCTAGACGCACTTAAGTCAAGTCACGAGTTTGCTACTCGGTTACATACAGTAATCTGGAACAACCTCACCATTCTTGGTTCCTGTTATGTTATTTCGATCATGTGTATAGGGTTGATTCAGCACTACAGGAAGTTAATGGGTGATGTTCGTTAGAAAAAGATATCACGTGCGCTATCTGTTTCCTTTTTGGAAATAAAAACGATAGCGCACATTTTTTGTTTGCTTCACGGTGCTTGAAATGATAGGATTCGCAATAGGCTCTTTTCAGTTGAAAAAGGAAACAATGATGAGTGAAACAAAGAAAGGTTTCATTAAAAGTTTTAAACAAGGGTTTACGGACAAATTTTTCAAAGATGTTCATCTTCCGAAACTTTTTGTTCTTGCCACCTTGTTGCGGGTTGTCTGTCTTTTTTGTGTGGCTCCTGCGCTTTTCATTTTAGGATATACAGTAGCAAAAGAGTACAGTACAGCAAAATCCATAAGAGAAATTCTTGAACACTTGATGACAGCGAGAAATTTTCATTTGATGGTGCTCATCTACTGTGCGCAAATGATGGATAGGCCCGCAGTATGGCTCTCTCGTTTTGCAGAAACACCTTACTCGTTCTTTGTGAATACATCCTCTGGGAAAGAGAGATACCAGCCTTTCTTCTGGATGTTGTATTGGTTGCTAGGGATGGCTATTATTTTTTCCGTTGCGCATAACAAGTTACTAGGTGTTGCATTTCAAGAAGTGGTTCTTACTGACGCTTCTATCTTTGCCTCCTTGTATCTTATCTCGATTCTGTGTATTGTGCTTCTTCAGTATTACAAAAGACTGATGACAGTGCATACGTAGAAGAATAAATATAACGTGCACTATCATACTTGGAAACAAGTCACAGACGATAGTGCGCGTTTTTTGTATTTTAAGTAATCGTTTATGAAATCTTTGGTTTGCGAGGTCTGCAAAAGTCTGCGTGGTCTGCGGTTTCAACTAAACCCGATGATCAAGTGCGCTTTTAAAAGTATCGCGGTCAACGTATTCAAGTTCAAGCCCAGATGAGAGACCACGGGCAAGGTGGGTGAGTTTTACCTTTTCAATACCAACAATTTGCTTAATTGTTTTTTCAATATATTCCGTAGTGGTATCACCATAGTCTGTTACTGGGAGAGCGAAGATGATTTCGGTAAGTGTCCCTCCAGAAATACCTGCATGAATATAGCTTGTAAGTTCGCGAATACGAATCAGTTCTGTTGGTTTCTCAGTGAGTGGAGGTACGAGCCCTCCTACAATAAAATAAAGTCCATTGTATGATCCGGTTTTTTCTATTGCATCTAAGTCGAGCTCTTTTTCTAGAATCATAACTGTGGTACTTTCACGGGAGGAAGACGAGCAGATGTCACATAATAAGCTGCTCGGGGTTGGATTTTTGTCACCATAGTAGCGGAAACATTTCTCACACTGCTTTCCTGTAAATTTAAGCTCCTCAAGTGCTTTAATAAGTTGCTCCTTGTAATGAGAATGTTCACGAAGGAGAAAATACACAAAGCGTTTCGCTTGTTTTGGTCCAATACCAGGGAATCTCATGAAAAGTTCTGTAAGTCGATCAGTAGGGTTCATATAGTCTTTGCAGTATAGCAAAATATTCTTCCAGTGTGATCTTCCCCAAGAAAATCTTTAAGGCTCTCCATTTCGTAGTATCTGCCAGATTGTGATTACTTCTTCTACTATTAAAAACGCCCCATTTAAGGAGCGTATCATCCTTATTCAGAATGATTGTTGTCATATTGTTTGAAATGCGTACCTAAGTCAGTCGGAGTGATTTCGATAGTTTGAATAATGAGAACACTGTCGTCATGAACAGATGAGATTACAAATATTCCTTCAAAGGTAATGTGCTTAAGAATTGCTCCTTGTTGTAAATATGATGGTGTAATTGCATTGTCGTCTCCGTCTCTCCAACTTGCAAGTGAGGTTTGGTTTGAGATGGTTCCTAATAGTATTGCTATGAGTTTGTCTTTTTGGTTAGTGATTATCTCAAATGTTAGTTTGTCTGTTTGGCGGATTACCCAAGATCCTTCTGGAATTTCCGCAAGTTCATTAGGTGTCATGCATGCTTCCTACACTATCTAATCAGAAAAGGTACTATATATTATATCCCCCTCTATTATGTATAGAATGATTTTAAAAAAAATACAAGCGCGACCTTCGGTCGCGCTTGTATTTGTATTTAAAACTTATAACAAACTAAAGACAGTCTCACTGTTTTCCTTAGAATTCCGGCACGCTCACACTTGGTAAACTAAAGTCACCAAATTCACTCTTCTCAATTGATACGAATGATGTCTTCTTATCGTCAAAGTAAAGCTCGACGACACCAGTTGGTCCATTACGATGCTTTTCAATAAGAATTTCGACGATATTTTTACGTTCAGTATTCTCGCCGTACTTGTCTTCACGGTGAATGAACATTACGACGTCCGCATCTTGCTCGATAGATCCAGAGTCACGAAGGTCAGAGAGGCGAGGGCGGCCACCACGAGATTCTACGGCACGAGAAAGCTGTGAAAGAGCGATGACTGGCGCATTAAATTCCTTGGCGAGTCCCTTAAGGGATCGAGAAATTTCTGTCACTTGGTTCACCATATTGTCATAACTTTTTGAAGTACTCATAAGCTGAAGGTAGTCGACGATAATGAGGCCGATTGGTCTATCTGAATGAAGTCGTCTTAAGGTGCTTCTCATGTTAAGTATGGAGTTAGCGGCTTTATCATCAACATAGATAGGCGCCTTCATGAGTTCATGCATTCCTTGTTGAAGTCGCTGAAATTCTTCATCAAGTGAGAGTTTCGCAGTACGAAGTTTCCATCCATCCACTTGTGATTGTGCAGAGAGCATACGATCAACAAGTTGTTCCTTACTCATTTCAAGTGAAAAAATGGCAACAGGAATATTATTCTTCACCGCAGCGTTACGTGCGAAATCAAGCGCAAGAGAAGTTTTACCGACAGAAGGTCGGGCGGCGAGAATGATAAGGTCAGACGGTTGGAACCCGGAGAGCTTGTTATCCAGATCCTTGAAACCACTTGGTGTACCACGCATACCACCATCCTTTTCCGAAAGTTTTTCGATACGGGACCAAGTCTCATCGATCATTTCTTGGAAGGCAATAAGGCGATCAGAAGAACCTCCGTGTGCAGTGATCTCATAAATTTGTTTTTCTGCCTCCTCGAGTACTGACTCGAGTGGTTCACTCTCATCATATGCGACTTCAGTGATATGGTTACTAGCTTCGATGAGGCGACGAAGAAGTTCTTTTCTTCTTATGATTTGTGCGTAGTATTTTATGTTGGCTGCAGATCCGACAAGACCAAGTAATTCAGAGAGATAAGGTGCACCACCAATCTGATCAAAATCTTTACTCGTACGAAGCGCTGCAGAAACGGTAAGGATATCAACTGGCTCCTTGTTGTTAACGAGTACTTCAATACATTCAAAAATAATTTGATGTTTTGCGGCGTAGAAACTTTTTGAAGTGATGATATCTGATATATCAAAGAGTGCATCAGAAGAAAGGAGGAGTGAACCAAGAAGTGCTTTCTCTGATTCAAGGTCTTGTGGGGGAATACGAGGGCCACGGAGCAAGTCCTCACCGCTTTCTTTTTTTGAATAAGCACCATACTGACCTTTTCCTGTGGTCTTTCTTTTTGGTGAAGCACTGAGTTGGTTAAGTGGAAGCATGTCACCTAGTGTACTAAAGGAGGGTTACCTTGTACAAATAAAAAAATATTGTATTGTACGAAAAGTGGGGGATGAAATGTGGATAGCAAATAAAGGTGTGTTTGCATTTCTTGGGGGAGGGTGTACACTAGTAATTACCCACCTTCTGTCGCGGCGGCGGAGTTGGGTGGTCTCATGTTTCTCCTTAGTTGGATAGGCAACTTAGCTCCCCTTGGTGGGAGCTTTTTTTTTGCGCTGTATACTTATGTATACTAATTTGCTATTACAATTTCTTGCCCCTCACTTGTATCTTTTACCAGAAATCCATACTTCTCTATCTCACTACGTAACCTGTCTGATTCTTCAAAATCTTTTCGAAGTCGTGCTATCTTACGGGTTTCAAGAAGCTCTTCCACTTCCTTTGGTATCTCAATTTTCCTTTCTGTAACTGTGTCTAAGCCAAGACCAAGAAGATCACTGAGCGCGATAAGTGTCGCATAGCGGTTCTCTTCAGTGATAGTTTCATCTTTTATAAGTTTCCAGAGCGTTGCGATTGCTTCTGAGGTTGCTAAGTCATTAGAAAGCGCCTCATGTACTGTATTTATATACTCAGGGAGTGCTTGACCGCTTAGTGTCTTATGATGAATAGCATAATCGGCAAGTTTTTTGTAGGCAATCATTGCCGCATCGAGGGCTTCATATGAAAATGTTACCTCTTTCCTGTAATGAGTCATGAGAAGGAAATAGCGATAGACAAGCGGAGGGTAGCCTTTACTGATAAGTGTTTGGAGTGTAAGAAAATCATCATTTGATTTTGACATCTTTCCTGTAGTGTCATGGAGAAAATTAACGTGCATCCAGTAGTTCACATATGGTTCACCAGTTGCACACTCGCTCTGCGCTATTTCATTAGTGTGGTGTACAGGAATATGGTCGATACCACCTGTATGAATGTCAAAATGGTTTCCAAGAAACTTCATCGACATCGCTGAGCATTCAATGTGCCACCCAGGAAATCCCTTACCCCAAGGAGAATCCCATTCCATGTGACGCGTTTCGTTTTCGGGAGAAAATTTCCACAGTGCAAAATCAGTGATATTTCTTTTCTCTTTATTTTCTTCCACCCGTGCTCCACTCTCGAGCCCTTCGATGTTGAGTTTTGCAAAATCGCCATAGTGTGTAAATTTCGAAGTATCAAAATAGATACCGTCAGAAATCCTGTAGGTATATCCTTGTTTTTCAAGAGTCACTATGAGCTCTACCTGCTCTTGTATGTTGTCGGTTGCACGTGGGAAAAGATATTTTTCCTTTGGAATACCAAGCGCTTCAATATCTTTCATGAAGGCGTCAAGATAGAATTGTGCGACTTCCCATGCAGTTTTTCCTTCACGAGCAGCACCTTTTTCTAGCTTGTCTTGACCGTTATCACCATCACCAACCAAGTGTCCCACGTCGGTGATGTTGATGACATGCTTTACCTCGTAGCCTTCACTTACAAAAAGTCGGCGAAGAATGTCAGCAAATATATAGGCACGCAAATTACCAATATGTGCATAATGATACACAGTCGGACCACAAGAATAGATGGAAACATGCCCTTCTTTAATCGGAGAAAACGTTTCTAATGTTCTTGTTTTTGTATTATAGAGTGTGATAGGTGTGCCCATAATTTTTTATCCTTTCATTCTAGCATAGATAGAGTGTATACTGTTTCTACTATGTCTATGATACGAGATTTTTACAAAAAAAACACCTACCTTACAAAAAACTTTGCAATTAAAAGTATTGCAATCGGGTTTTTCATTTTTGCAATTTTTACAGCAGGTTTTCTCATCGGAAGTGGAATAAGTTCATCAGTAAAAGCAGATACGTTGGCAAATGTTTCGCTTGATACGCCTCTCTTTAAGCAAGTAAAAGAAAATATCGACAATAAGTTTATTTTTTGGAAATCTTCTTCAACACTTCCAACCGCAAAAGAACTTGAGTATGGAATGATACGAGGATATGTCGAGAGTTTTAAGGATCCATATACGGTCTTTTTCCCTCCACAAGAGGCGAAAAGCTTTGCTGAGAATGTGAAAGGGTCATTTGGTGGAGTGGGGATGAATGTCGGTATGAAAGAAGGAAACATTGTTGTGATTGCACCGCTTAAGGATTCTCCAGCGATGAAGGCAGGTATTAAGGCGGGGGATATCATTACCGCTGTTGATGGGAAAAATATGCTTGGTCAGTCATCAGAAGAAGCTGTCTCACTTATTCGTGGAGAACTCGATACTCCCGTGACTATTACCGTGCTTCATCAAGGAGCAAAAGCAACTACTGATATCAAAATCATTCGAAAGGAAATCAAAATCCCAACGCTTGATACCGAAAAGCAAAATGGTGTATTTATTATTAAACTCTACAACTTCTCAGCAGAGTCTCCTGATCTTTTTAGAAAGGCGCTTAATGAATTTGTCACTTCGAAATACAAGTACATGATTATTGATCTTCGTGGTAATCCTGGTGGGTATCTTGAAGCAGCGGTGAATATGGCAAGTTATTTCCTTAA
>CAZNVC010000015.1:4747-19897 GCA_964576685.1 uncultured Candidatus Saccharibacteria bacterium | reverse complement strand
GTTGAACCTAAGTGAACCACCTTTTTCCCAAACTTATTTTCTAATTGATCTATTCGAGAGTGCAACTCTTCAAAACTACGTACCCTGTCTGACTCTCCAAAGAGATCTGACTGAGTAGGTGCATCTTTCACCAAGTTCTCCAGCGTAACCCCTGCTGTACGATATAGTACCCCTTCCCTATAAATCTCCTTCATCCTCTCTGAAGCAAGTGACAAGAGTATTTCCGGAGCATTCGTAGACTGATTCATGTCTATAGTTATTACGCTATACGAAAAATCTTTGTCTTTCAGAAAGATAGAAAATCTTCTGGTGGTAAGACGGTAATATCTCGCCTTTCTACATGCTTCCTCTATGTGCTTTGATATCTGCGAAAATAAAAAAGTACAATCTGATGACGATGGATGAAAGGTTCTTGTCTTCTGAATAGAAGAAAATGTTGTTTTCATAACACTATTAATTTCACTCACCATAATCCCATTGAGCTCTAGCCATATGTCGATGTATGGCTTTGAAAAATTCTTCCTAACCCATGACATTTCACTATTTGCGAAATCTGACGCCGTACACACACCATACGACCTGAGCATAGATGCAGTTGCGCGACCTATACCCCACACTGATTCGATCTTCGTGTGTGCTAAAAAGTCCAAACGTGTACTCTCCTCTATAATGGTCAGGCCATTCGGCTTTTGCCACTTTGAGGCAACTTTTGCCAATACTTTTGTGGGAGCGATACCGATGGTGACAGAAAGCTTCATCTCAGAAGCTATTTCTTGTTGTATCTTTTCTGCCATGTGTCGATAGGACATTTTGAGTGGTTTATCGAGCCCAGTAAGATCAGCGAAACATTCATCGATACTGTACTCCTCAACATCGTCAGCATATCTTCGAACAATATCCATCATCCTCTTTGAATACGACACATACGATGCATAGTCACCAGGAAGAACAATGACAGATGGAAATTTTTTCTTTACTGTAAATATCGGCATGCCTCTTGTTATACCAAGAGCCTTTGCTTCATATGAAAGTGCGGAGACAATACCACGTTCCTGCCCAGTCACAACCGGCAAACCCTTGAGTTTCTGATTCTTAGCCACTTCAACACCAACAAAGAAAGCATCGCCATCGATATGGAGAATAACTTTTTTGTTTCTATTATTTGCCTGCATTAAGAATATTACGATACTGTATGTAGTGAATACAATGAGAGTTAAAGATAATTATCACACGACAACCACAAGCCAGATGACAAGGATACGAAGGAAGATGTTAAGAGTCATGCGGTTCAAGTAATAATAAATTAAGACACCTTACCAAGGAAAGGCACCGTAAGGCGCACACGCTTCACAAGACGTGGAGTAGCGCGTCTAGAAGCGTCTACAAAAGATCTACCAACAAAAAGCTTATTCAGCTCCTTGTATGTAGAAACATTCATGCTTACCTTTCTCGTTTTCTTGAATCTATTCATAGCAAAGTCGAACTCCTCTGCTTTCGTAACTCGTAGTTTGAAGCGTACCCCTATCTCAGTGTAGAGATCCTCGAGGATCTTCTCTGCTATCTCCTGGTAGGTCATTTTAAAAAAAGTGCGGAGTCCTGTAAGTTCTGCGAAGCACTCATTCTTCTCGCCTTCTACTGCTTCCGGTGTATAGCGACGGATAATGGCATACATGCGACGACTGTAGTTAACGCGAAGAGTGTCTCTTCCTTTTGGTGTGATGTTGATGATAGCTCGAGAGGACATAGAAGTTTATTAGTGATAATTTGTTATTAGTTATTGGTACATACGATACGTGAAGCGAAGTCTCCGATTCTACTTATGTGGATCAATTCGCTTTTTTTTGGAATGTGCTTTATTTCGATGGAAAGGTTGAGAATTTTCATAATAATTTGTTATCGGTATTTTCTAATGACCGCTTTTAGGACCGCCTCTATCTTAAGAGTGTTCGGATTAGGATAAATCTTTTTAAACTTTTTATTGGCAGGAACAAGAACGGGGCGACCATTTTCTGTATCGAGATACTTCAGTGTGTACTCATGGTCTACGAGTGCAAGCACTATATCTCCTCGCCTTGGGGTGCGACCTCTTTCCACAAGCACAAGATCACCTTCTAAGATACCTGCGTCCATCATCGACTCACCCATCACTTCGAGCATGTACGTTGAACCTTTGCGATCGATTAGGAAGTCATCAAGTGAAACAAGCTCGGAGACAACATCCTCATCTGCGGTAGTCGGGAAACCTGCCTGCACTGTACCAAGTCGCATGACTGATCCTGTCTCAGAAAGAGTAAGTCGAGAACCATCCTTCACAAGGAAACCTTCATCGAGTAACTTGTTCACTCGATATGCCACCGTATTCTTGGATGCAACACCAAAGAGTGACTTCATCTCTTCATAGGTAGGCATACGCTTGTTCTCGGTATAAAATGCTGATAATTTCTCTTCGTCTTTCATATTCTAAGCATAGTAGAACGAACGTTCTAACGCAATAGAACAACTGTGGATAAGTGAGGCAGGTAGCAGATTATAGGTGTTAGGTATCACTAAATACTTGGACCTAAAAAGAATGACTCAGTGTTCGTAATTCTCTACGAAGTTCTTTGTGATTAGGAATAGTCTTGGCGACAAGATTCCAGAACCGTTCCGAGTGATTAAGTTCACCAAGATGGCACAGTTCATGCACAATAATATAGTCCGCCAAATGTGAAGGAAGCAGTACAATTTTATAATTAAAATTGAGATTACCTTGCTTCGAACAGCTCCCCCACCTCGTCTTCTGATTCCTAATAGCAATCTTATTGTATTTGAAATTATAGAGCTGATTGTAGGCTTCAACTTTTTCATATGCAAATCTTCGCGCATTTTCTTTTTGCTTTGCAAACGTTACTTTATCATCTTTTCCTATAGTAGGTTGAGGGAGACTTTTGAAATAAGTAACCTTATCGAGAATCCATTCCGATTTATCAATAATAAATTTCTCAGCAACGCTCTGTGATGCATAGCGAGGTATCGTCACAGTAACACCACCATCACGATTAATAGCGAGTCGCATACGTCTCGCACGAGTACTCACCTTAAGAAAATATTCGATTATACCCGCTCTTGAGCCGACCTGTTTCTTCATAATGATGAGTGTACCATTTTAGGAATATCAATGTAGATGATTACGAAAAAAATGAGATTCTCACGAATCTCATTTTTTACTTTTTGATTATCTCTATAACTCTACGGCTTCGCAAAACACGCTTGGAGCTCTTTTTGATATTTTTTCATCACATCAAGTGCTGCATACATCTCAGGCTTACCTGATTTTTTGAGTTCATCAATTTCTTTTGCAATCTTACTAAAGAGCTCTGGATTTTTTTCAACAGCAATCTGTAACATTTCTGCCTGCTCTTTCGGAAGATTCTTTGTTCCGTGCTTCACTGCTTGTTTTAGTAAAAATTCTTTTATCATAGTGGTAGGTTTCTAATATTACCTATTTCGCTAGAGCAGCATCCTTTACTGCTTTATCAAATGAGGCAAGATCATTTACTTCAAGCTTCTTCCCGTTAAGGAAAAATGTTGGGGTTCCAGGAACTTCAAGGCGGGTACCTTCCTTAATCTCGGAAAGAATCTTATCTTCAATCTCTTTACTATTAATATCAGTAGAAAACTTTTTGGTATCTAGTCCAAGAGTAGTTGCGTAGGTAAGTATATAATCCCGTGCATTAAGTGACTCTGACCATTCCTCCTGCTTATCGTAAAGAATGTCGTGCATTTCCCAGAACTTCCCTTGAAGTCCTGCAGCTTCTGAAGCCTCAGCTGCAATAAGTGCATTGCGGTGAATCTGTGTTAAAGGAAACTGACGGAATACCATCTTAAGGGTATCTTTATTATCGGCGAGCACTTGGCGAATAATTGGCTCCCATGCACCACATGCAGGACACTGAAAATCACCAAACACGACGAGAGTAACCTTACCATCCTTTGCCCCACGAACATGGTCTGTCTGTGAGATCACAATACCTGATGAAGGAGTGGTTACTCCGGCTGGAGTAGAAGACATCGCATAAAAATAATAAGCAAACAAAAGCACTATAATAAGACCAACTGAACCTAAAAACTGCCCTTGTGTCGTTTTGAAGAAATGTGACATTTTTTTCATAGTGAAATGTATTATACCATGGAGATGCAAGATTTTAAGACTGTACCAGGTTAAGACTTTTGTACATTCAAAAAGTAATTGTCAGAGCTGTATCCTGTCGTACACATCTTACTATCCCTATCCTCTCTTCGCTTCGATGCACATAAATAACGGGATTTCCTTTCGTGACGCATCCTCTGCTTTTTTCTTTGGTCCCTTTTCACTCTCACGATGACTAGTCCACTCCTCAAGACGATGTATAAGGAAACCTTGCTTGGCAAGCGCTTTCACATACACCTGAAGCGGTCGATGAAATGACACAGTGAACTTCTTATTTGTCTTTGATCCTGGTGTCATATCTATCTTCACATGTGACTCAGACATATATTCATCAACTCGACGATACTGAATGTTCTGTGATTCATCATACCCCCAATGAGTATGACGAGGATTCCTAAATGATGGGTGGTTAAGAACAAAAATAAATGAACCCTCTTGTGCAAGAACTCTCTTTGCTTCCTCGATGGTCTTTTGGAGCTTTTCAATATTTTGGAGTGCAAGCACACACACAACAATGTCGAAAGAATTATCCTTTAACATATAGAGATCATCAGCGCTTCCATTAAAATATGTTACCTTATGTGTTCCGATATCTTTGATAGATTTATTATTCGCTTCTGCAAGTGCAATAAGTTCTCTACCAAGATCTACCCCTGTTACGTACGCCCCCTTATCACGAAGAAGTCTCGAGAACTGTCCTTGACCACATGCAAGGTCAAGAATTCTCATTCCTTTAATTTCTCCAAGAATCCTGAAAAGATTCGGGTAAACCACTTTCTCATGATAAGTGTCTCCTCCTTTCTCGAGGTGTGTGTCGTACCATGATGCAACAGAGCCCCACGAAGTTGTGGCTTCAGCCTTTTGTTTGTAACCTTTAGCTTGTATCTTACTTTCCACCGAAGATGGATGGAAATCTTTGTGCTTAACAGAAAATGGGGCAAGATTTTTTGTTTTTTTATTAAAAGATTTTTTACTCATATCTCTATACTAACAGAAACTTACAATAAATGCTTCCTGTATTTCTTAACAACAATAAGAGGAAGATCAAAAGACAGCGGTTAGAGTGAGAATTCGGGGACGAAAACTTGACAATAGACATATTATATTTTACAATATGCATATTGTCCCTTTAACGAACCTTAGGAGACATTCTATGGACAACCTGACTTTCCAACTGCAGGACCCTGTAGTTTCGAACCGAAAGATAAAATTAGTAAACGGAGCTATAATTCCAGCTCATACGAGAGGAATTATAAGTTGTCTTCCCCCTAATCAGTCAGTTGTTCATGTTCAATTCGATTGCCGGGAAACCCCTTGCCTTCTAAGCAAAAAGGATGTACGTAAAGAAGGTGAACCTCCTTCTTCACTATTGAAGAAGGTAGGGCGTTGAATGAATTTAACCACCAAGCAAGAAATCGTTTCGGTGGTTTCTTGTTTTATAATAGTGTCGTCTATTTCCTTTTTCCGCCAACTTAGCATCGTATCTTCTATACCCTAAACCCTAGTGGCTACCACCTATCTATCTGGTGGGACTTCGTAATACGAGATGAGGAATTTTACAAGTTTGAAAAAGGGATCAGTGAGTGTCGCTGATGCATACTCTGCACCCTTTGGATACGTGTGGAACAAGAAAATAATATAACGAGGTTCGTATGCAGGGAAGTACCCAAAGAACGAGTGCAAGTATCTGTCTTCATAGTAACCCCCTCCTGGTTTTACCATTTGTGCGGTACCGGTCTTCGCTGCGATCGTGTAATGATCCATTTTATATTTTCCATCTTTGAGTGCATTATCTACCACGTGCACAAGCATACGAGAAATAACTTCACTTGTAGTCGCCGAGATAACCTGCTCATTTGCATCAAAAGAAATCTTCTTAACATCACCGTTCTGATAGACAATACTATCAACAACATGTGGTGACACGAGCCAGCCACCATTACCGAGCACCGCCAGTGCTCGTATTGTTTGGATTGGGGTAATAGCAATTCCTTGTCCAAAACCAGCAGTTGCATTATCAACGAACACATTACTATCTAAGTTCTTTGTAAGTCCGCTTGCTTCTGTCGGAAGATCAATGCCGGATTCAGAACCAATACCAAATTTTTTGAAATAATTTTGAAATCGTTTTGCACCGAGCTGCTCAACCAAAAACACAATACCAACGTTAAGTGACTTATCGAGAATCGTCTGCATCGTGGTCCCTGGCCCACGAGGCTTACCATCAAAATTACGAACCTTATACCCGTTCAAATCTCGAAACCCTGTATCATTGTATGTTGTCTTTTCTACGTTAATAACTCCAGCATCTATTGCTGATGCCATAGTAATAGGTTTAATAATACTCCCCATCTCATACACCCCGGAAACATTTTGATTAATAAAACTATTAGAATCTTTCACCTGTGTAAATTCATTTGGATCATATGATGGGAGTCCATCCATTGCGATAATTCTTCCTGTCTTTGGATCCATGATGATGCCACCAATTGTATCTGACCTCCACTGCTCTTTCGTTTCTACAAGTGTCTGGTGAAGAATACGTTCTGCTTCTGCATCAATCGTGAGCACAATATCACCTTCTTGTTTATCAGTATTTGAGACAATAGTCTTATTGATATCGGTAAAGAGTTCAGCAAAAAAATTTACTGTTGTGTCATTACTTCTCCTCGTAAGAACATCATCATAGTACCGCTCAAGTCCATACTGACCACGAACATGTACACCATCACTTCCCACGAAACCAATTACTTTTGCACCTACTTCATCCTGTGGATAGGATCGTTTATTATCCTTTGGATACGTAACACCTTTTAAATTCTTTTTCTTAAGAAGAATTACATCATCCTCCCCGACATCCTTTGCAACCTCTTCATAAGGGTCATTCTCTTTTGTGGCTTTCGTCATAAAATCGTCCTTTGAA
Source organism: uncultured Candidatus Saccharibacteria bacterium (assembly GCA_964576685.1). GTDB lineage: Bacteria > Patescibacteriota > Minisyncoccia > Phycocordibacterales > UBA5272 > UBA11704. Next base: position 12,785 of record CAZNVC010000015.1, on the reverse strand, counting down.
AGAGGGATAACCTTAGATAACTGATTATAGAGTATCTCTGCATTTGTAACCTGACTTGGATCCACTGCGATTCGATATGTTGTGCGAAGCTGAGCTGCTGGAACAACAGTCCCTTTGTAACGAGAAAAATAAATATTGCCTCTGTCAAAATTAATAGGAACTTTAGAAATATATTGCTTATCAGCAAGGTCGGTATAGTATGCGTGTTTTACGACTTGAATATAAAAAGCTCGTCCGATAACGACGAGGACAAAAAGTAACCATAGTAGAAGGATGGCGTCAATTCTATCTTTAGATCTGTTCTCCTGATCTTCGCTGATTGTCGTTGCTTGCCTAGCGCGCATAGAGCACAGTATAACTTGCAATGTCGTCCTTACGAACTGCAAACGTGGCACCATCAACACGAGTAAAATCCTTTGCAGCTAAATCACTTTCGGTAATAGACGACACAATGTTAGCATACTTAGTCTCAAGCGAACTTAATTCTGAAGCTAGGTCACGACTCGCAAGAGTATTTTGTTTACGTTCAATCACAGAAAAAACAAGAGAAAGAATAATTGCACAGTATACAAGGGCAAGGACACAAAGTGTTCCAGCCATTGTATGGACTGCTCGTTCATAAAAATTTTTTGTTCTGTACTCTAGGTTCATAGGTGATTAAATTCTTTCTACTATTCTTAGTTGGGCACTACGGGCACGTGGGTTACTTTTTATCTCTTCATCTCCTGGAGTTATCGCCTTCTTACTTATCATGCGAAGAGTTCCTTCATGTGAGCGCAATTTATGTTTTACAATTCTGTCCTCCGTACTATGGAAGGTAATAATACATGCACGACCATTCGAAGCTAATATTGTTGGTAATGATTCGAGGAGATCACCTATACTTCCAAGCTCGTCATTGGTCGCCATACGAAGCGCTTGGAAGGTTTTGGTAGCGTAATGAATCTTACGATGTCGATAGAGTGCGGGCACCGCACTTCCGATAACATCAACAAGTTCAAACGTTGTCTTAATCGGAGTCTCTTCTCGCTTCTTAACAATTGCATTTGCAATACGTCTGGAGTATTTCTCATCAGCAAACCCATAAAGGATATCTGCGATAGTTGACTCACTCCAGCAGTTAACGATATCGTAAGCAGTTGTCTCATCTTCTTCTGGCTTTGCACTAAATGTCATAAGAAGTGGTTCATCGAAACGAAATGTGAATCCTCTCCCTGACTCATCAAGTTCTTGTGACGATACACCAAGGTCAGCTAATATTCCATCAACATGAGTTATCTTAAGGTCTTTAAGAATGGATGGAAGGTATCTAAAATTTGACTGGATAAAATGAAGCTTTGGCAAGTTCTTCATTTTCTCTATTACTTCACGTGCTTCCTGAAGCGCTATCTGATCGAGATCAATACAGATAAGTGTTCCCTCTGCACCAAGTAACTTGGCTATCTCGACACTGTGGCCACCACGATTTGTGGTGCAATCAACATATATGCCACCTGACTTGATATTGAGTCCTTCTATTGATTCTTTTAAAAGTACGGGGATGTGCATGGCGGAAAGATTTTAGATGGAGACATTAGATTCTAGAAAACGACAACACTAATGCTACAGAATTCCTAAGTCGTTGAGTTTTGATGCAAGGGCATCGGCTTCGCCGTTCACTTTTGCAATGTTAGCTTCCCATGCTTTCTCATCCCAGATTTCGATTCGTGAATACATTCCTGCAAGCACGACTTTCTCACTGAGATGAGCAAAGTTCTTAAGTGTATCTGGAATCACAATACGTCCAGCAGCATCAACATCTGTCTCAAAGGCATTTCCTAAGATGAAGCGGTTAAAACTACGTGAGTCCTGATTTCCAAATCCTGATTGTGCCAACTTTTGTGCCACAATCTCCCACTCCTTAACTCCAAAAACAAACAACGAATTATCTAAACCATTAGTCACCACAACCTTTTTCCCAAGATCACTACGCCACTTTGAAGGAAGCGTTAATCGTTTTTTTGGGTCGAGTTCGTGTGTGTACTTTCCGATTAGCATATCCTTGATTGTGAAGAAAAGCTCCCACTTTGCCCCACTGCTATCCATTATACCCCACTTTGTTATAAAAATAGCAATAAAATATGTGGATAGCGGGAAAATTCTAGCTAATAGCCTTTTGATTGTGGTGTGTAGCAAAATACAACATAAAAGCGCGACCTTCGGTCGCGCTTTTATGTTGTATTTTGTATTGTATCTCCGTATTTACTAACTCTAACCACCCCTTATTCTCTGTCCTTTGGTTTTACGAGTGGAAACATCTGTACTTCACGAATCGGCTTATCAACAAGGAACGCAAAAAGTCTCTCCCCAAAACCAAATCCACATGTTGGTGGCATTCCATGTTCAAGCATCTCCACAAAGTCCCAATCAGCCATCATCGCCTCCTCATCACCGGAGGCAAGAAGTTCCTGTTGCTTCATGAAGCGTGCACGCTGATCGAGTGGATCATTGAGCTCACTGTAACCCCTCCCTATTTCACTTCCAGCAAGAATTGGCTGAAATACTTGCGCTGTCTTTCCATCTTTATTCGCCTTTGCAAGAGGAACCACAAGAAGCGGGTGATTAATAAGAAACGCAGGACCAGCAATATGCTTTCGACAATATTTCCAAAGTGTATCCATGAGGCGCTCGCGATTATTGCCATCATATTTCACATGAAGTTCATTAAGTTTCGCAACTATTTCCTCATCAGATGCACTTTCGACATCAATTCCGGTCTGCTCGAGTATTTCTTCTCGATAATCAATATGTCTCCATTCATCAGCAAAATCAAACGTATGCCCACGTGTGGTGAATGATGTGGTGCCAAACACTTCTTGTGCAACCGTTCGATACAATTCCTCAACAAGCCTCATACCGTCCTTATAATCTGAATACGCCATATAGAATTCACAATTCGTAAATTCTTGCACATGGTCTGGCGATGACCCTTCATTACGATATGCTCGTCCAATCTCAAAGGTGCGAGGGAAGCCTGATGCCATGAGGCGCTTTTGCCATAACTCACCAACACAAATACGCATATACACATCGAGATCAAAATCATTGTGATGTGTTGCAAAAGGTCGTGCTTCTGCTCCTCCTGTTGTCACTTCTATTGTTGGTGTATCAACCTCAAGAAATCCTTTTTCTTTTAAAAATTCTCTCACAACATCCCAAAACTTTGCTTTCTTTTCGAAAAGCTCTCGAAGTTCGTGGTTAGTAAGAATATCAAGATATCGCTCTCGCATACGAAGTTCTTCATCTTGAAGACCATGGTATTTATCCGGAAGTGGAAGTAGTGCTTTAGAGAGCATCTTGATATCACTTACCTGTAAACTCTGTTGACCTGATCGAGTAATAAAAAGCGTCCCCGTCACTTCAATAAAATCCCCAATATCAACATAATGAGAGTAAAATGCATGAGCTTCTTCACCAGACTCCGGAAGTTTAATCACTGCTTGAAATTTTGCAGTACCATCATAAAGATCAAAAAATACGAGTGCCCCTTGTCCACGAGATGACATAACACGCCCAGCTACTGTCACAACAGTGCGCGCACTTTCAAGCGATGGAAACGATGCGATCACTTCCTTAAGGTCATGTGTTCGAGATGAATTACTTGGATACGAAGAAACACCGAGCGCCTTAAGCGCTTCGAGTTTTTTTAGTCGAGATGCACGAAGTTCTTCGATGGATGCCATGGATAAGTGTTAGGAAATAGAGACGAGTAAGTGCAAACGGTTTGTTTGTCTTCATATCATAACAAATGAAAGAGTGATAGTCCAAACAAAAATATAAAACAAAAAAGCATGATGCTCTAGACATCACGCTTTTCTGGTATCCTTAGTAACTAAATCCTCATTACATGCTTTACACTGTTGCAACAATGGTGTATTCAACATCTCCTTTTGGAGCATGAACAATTACCTTATCCCCTTTCTTTTTTCCAAGAAGTGCCTGCCCAAGAGGAGACTCATTAGAAATTTTTCCTGAAATAGAATCTGCCTCCTCACTTCCAACAAGCGCGAACGTCTTTTCTTCTTTACTTCCCTTCTTCTGTACAGTAACAGTTGACCCGACACTTACAACTCCAGCTTTCTGGGTATCATCCATAATCACTGCATTCTTAAGAATCTGCTCAATGTGAGTGATACGGTCCTCGCAATTAGCTTGATCCTCACGCGCCTGATGATATTCCGCGTTTTCTGAGAGGTCACCAAGGGATTTTGCATACTCAAGAGCATCCGCAATCTCCTTACGGCGCACGGTTTTAAGCATTTTAAGCTCGTCTTCTAATAATTGTTTCTTTTCTAAGGTTAAATATTCCATATTGTTTGGTCACAAAATTCTACCACAAAAAGACATTTTTGGGAACATGTGAAACAATGTGAATCTCGCATAAATTATTCAAGTAGATGCTAGAATTTAACCATGAGACCATCAAAGAATTATTTTAAACTACATTTATTATGACATACTCAAAAAAACTATTCGATGCAATAATTACAAAAAACATTGATGAAGTGAAGTCAGCTATTACAGAAGGTGCTGATGTTAACGCTCTTTGTGAAGAAGAAGGAAACTATGAGGGAGCCCAGGCACTTCTCGTTGCTGTGCTCACCAACCCATCAGATGAAACAATTATTACTGAACTTGTTAAAGCAGGTGCTGACACTTCATATGTAGATGACTCTAGCATTTGCTTTACTCCTCTCCACCATGCAGCTAATCTAGGGATTGTTATCGCCATAAAAGCATTACTAATGGCTGGAGCAAACCCTAACTCATTAGATAGTAAAGGGAGGACACCGCTTCACTATGCAGCAATGAGAGGCTTTACTTTTATAGTAAAATTACTTGTAGTTGCAGGTGGAGATCCTACCATTGCTTCGACCGTAGACGGTCACACTGTGTCAACTTACGCAGGAATGAGTGTGGGGGCAGAAGTGGGAAATGAACTTCATCAACTAGAACTTGACTATACAAAAAACAGAGAGCTTTTTGCTTTTTTTGCAGAAATCGTGAAGGGTAATCAAATAGCAATTGATGCTAAGATCGAAAAATTTGGAACTGCTGTTTCGACAACAAAGTGGACTCCGCTTATGGTAGCGGTCATCGCTAACAAACAACCTCTTATTGAAAAGTGTATTGAACTTGGCGCTAATATCAATACCCAAAATAATGACGGAATAACAAATGCACTCGTACTTACTTTTTTCTCAAGAAATATATCATGTATTGATCTTCTTCTTGCCCACGGAGCAGATGTTAATACTCAAGATTCATTAGGAAACACAAATTTTTCTAACGCAATTATACTCCTAAGAACTACCGCTCTCCCAGCTATTCAAAAAATGCTAACAAAAAATCCGGATGTTAACATGGTTAACTCTTACGGAGAGACTCCCCTTTGTATGGCAGTTCAGTTCTCAACACCTGAGGTTGTAAAGACTCTTATTCAAAACGGGGCAGGCACCACATTATCACTGGGTGGAGGGGGAAATTTACTTCATGTTGCCGCACGCAACCCCAACCCAGAAGTACTTGAAGTTCTCGTTAATGCAGGGCTACCTATCGATTCAAAAATGGAAGATGGTTGGCAACCAATTCATATCACTTGTGAAGCAGGTAACCTTGAGGCACTAAAAAATGCATAGAGCTTGGTGCTGAAAAAAGTGCAATAACAGGTAGTGGACAGACTCCACTTGATATTGCGAAGCAATATCGCTTTACTGAACTTGTTAACTTTCTCAGTAGCTAAAGAAATGGAAAGGTGAGAGTGTTCCTGGAAACAGAAATCGCCGAAACGATTTCTGTTTCGGCGAGAAAAAATGAGGGGTCTTATTTTGCACTTTTAGCAAGTGTAAGCAGTTTTTCTTTACTGACTTCCTGCAAGCCTACTTTATACCCACCCCATCCATTGGAAGGATTATACTTTGCACGAAGACGATCGAGAAACTCATTCTTAATAGAAGATTCATTCTCACCTTCAGCTAAAGTAGTGATAATCTTGGTATTGCGAAAGGTACTAGCAATTTGTGTCACAAGATAAACTGGCATCGAAATCCTCGTGTAAAGTTCTTGCGATACCACCACACTATCATTATTTTTTCACTTCGTATAGTCGGTAGTATCTCTCATCCATTCGAGCGTCTCACGCATTGCAAACACCGCACCATATGGATTATGTCTATCCCCTTTTTCCATGATCACCACAAACGCATACTTTGGATGCTCATAAGGAAAGTAGCCGCTTACCCATGAATTCACAAGTTGTTTACTCACACCAAGTTCTGCTGTTCCCGATTTTGCAGCAACGTCTACCCCTTCGATATCAAGTGCTTTACCTGTACCCTCTTCACCATGAACAACAAGTCTCATTCCTTCTTGAATCACTTGTAATTTTTTTGGATCAAGATGAAGTGAAGTGCTTGCTGTGTTAGTACGAAGGAGTACATGTGGCGTCACGAGATACCCACCATTTGCAATCGACGCAACCGCCCTCACAAGTTCAAGTGGCGTAATTTGAAAACCATATTGACCGATTGCAGAGTGATACGTATCCCCAAGTAACCAATCCTCATCAAAGATTTTTTTCTTCCACTCAGGTGAAGGAATGAGCCCATAATCCTCGCCTGGTAAATCTATCCCTGTTGTGCTTGCAAATCCAAACATCTTCGCATACATATCAAGTCGTTTAATTCCCAGTCCTTTCTGATCTTTATACCCTCCTCCAATCTGATAAAAATACTCATCAGAGGATTCTGCGATAGCGTTTCGCATATCAATATACCCGTGCGCCTTCCAGTCCTTAAAGACAGTATCAGGTCCATCGTATTTATTTTTAATAACAAGTTGCCCGCTACTGTAAATATTTTGCTCGGGAGTAATCACCCCCTCTGCTAAAGCAGCATATGCGAAGAACGGCTTTACTGTAGACCCAGGGGTGAAGAGTCCACTTACGGTACGATTGATGAACTTCCCACGTTTATCCAGAAGATCTTTTGCAACCTGTTTTTTTTCCTCCTGTGTATCAGAATTAGTCATCAAGTTATTATCGTATTCAGGATAATTAGTAAGTGCTAAGATTTCACCAGTACGCACATCCATAATCACACCTGCCCCACCAGTAAATCCTACTTTATGAGCAAGTGCTTCCATCCTTTCATAAAGTTTTGCCTGAACGTCCTTGTCGATTGTGAGTACTAAATTCTCTCCGTGAGTAGGATACACTACCACGTTCTGTGCCTCTACTTCTTGGGTAGCTGTCACTTCGATGATACGCTCACCTTTTACACCAGCAAGCGCATCTTGGTATTTTTTCTCTACACCATCCTTTCCTAAATATTCATCTTGCCAAAATACTCCTGACTGATCACGTTTTGGATAACTCACATACCCAAGGAGATGGGAAAACCCTTTCGTTTCAGTATAGATTCGTTTAGGAATATCATCAGGTGCTTTTTTTGCTTCTGTTGAAGTACTATTTGAGGAGGTACTATTTTCATACAGAGAGTTCCATGCAAGAAGAGTTCCTTTTCTATCTGCTATCGTTCCACGAAGAGCAAAAAGTGGAAGTTTTCGAAGTCGGTTATTATCGGCCATCTCTTTGTACTCATCACCTTTAAGAACTTGCATTGCAAAAAGTCGATAGGAAAACCCAAGAATAATAACAAATGAAACAACGAATGCAATATAAAAAATATGCTTCCCTAAAGGACGCTCAAGTTGCCCTTGCATCTGATCGAGATTAAGTTCAGAGAGATTTTCTGAGTCAAGAAAAACATCTTCTGGGTCTATTTCGTGAAGCGCAGCACGTTTAGCGCGAAGAGTAGATATACGGTGAAATAGATTCATATAAAGCTACTATACCACAAACGATAATAGTAAGAACTGGGTAGCGTGAGGTGCTAAAAATAATATCAAAAAGAAAGGCTCCTACAATAAGAAGTGGCACAACTATTCGCTTGAGAGTTCCTGAACGTTTATGGCTGTACATAAAAAATAGATGAGGTTA
>CAZNVC010000015.1:0-4647 GCA_964576685.1 uncultured Candidatus Saccharibacteria bacterium | reverse complement strand
TGTTGAATAAATCTTAGTAACATCTTCCATAAGTGGGTACATTGTAATCACAGGTTTCTTACTGGTGGTCTCTTGCGAAGTAGTCGCTTCAGAGTGCCCTTCTCGAAGAAGCGCTTCTTTTTCTGCCAGTTGATTTTCAAGTCGTTCAATTTCTTGCTCTAACTTATTTTGCTGTGTCACCAAACTTTGTCGTGTACTTATGAAGGTAGCAAGAAATTCAGGAAAAAAAATAAAGGACTGCTTCGTGTCACCGTACCCAACAACAGCAGGTTCGATAGTACTATAGAGACTTTTTCTAATGTATGGCCAAGCAATAACCACCAACAAAAAAACAACAACATATATACTGTATCTGGTGTAATTTTTTCTTTTTTGCGCCTTACCTGAAAGATATGTCATTCGTATTTTCTATTAAAACATCTTTGTAGAGTTCAATGTTCTCTAGTATAACCCCTGTCCCTCGTGCTACCGCTGTTAATGGATCGTCAGCCACTGTAACAGGTACTTTAAGTTGCATTTCAAGTAGTTGTGGAAGGTTGCGGATGAGTGCTCCACCGCCTGCAAGTGTGATTCCTTTTTGCATAATATCAGAGAGCACTTCTGGTGGTGTGGTCTCAAGCACTTCACGGATAGCATCAACCAGAGAAGCAATCGATGAATACATTGCTTCACGAATATCAACATCGGTAATCACTGCCTCACGTGGAAGACCAGTTACCAGGTCGCGACCTTTTACACTAAGTTCTTGACCATTTTCATCAGGAAGAGCAGAGCCTATTGTCATCTTGATATGTTCGCCAGTTTTTTCACCAATCAGCATCTTGAACTCATCACGCATATAGGTAATGATATCTTCGGTTAATTTATCACCAGCGACTTTTAAACTTTTCGCGCGTACTACACCAGAAAGTGCAATCACTGCAATATCAGTTGTTCCTCCACCTATATCGACTATCATGCTTCCAACTGGTTCATGAATAGGCATATGTACTCCGATAGCAGCCGCCATTGGTTCTTCGACAATATACACACTACTTGCTCCGGCCGACTTGGCAGCATCATATACTGCACGCATCTCAACATTTGTGATACCCACAGGAATACCTATCACCACACGAGGCCGGAACATCTTACGGTCCATGTCATTGGCTTTATTAATAAGATAGCTTAGCATCTCCTCAGTCACTTCATAATCTGAGATCACCCCATCAACAAGTGGTCGTACAATACGAATATGCGCGGGGGTGCGTCCCATCATGCTCTTTGCTTCGAGTCCAACGGCGACAACACGATTCGTTTTCGTGTTAAGTGCAACAACTGATGGTTCATTAATCACAATACCTCGACCCCCTACATAGACGAGCGTATTTGCAGTTCCAAGATCGATACCTATATCGTTAGAAAAATGTTGCAGAAATCGCTTAATCATGAGGATATTTTACCATGTATCGCAGAACTTGTATTGCTTTACATATTGCTACTAAAATTGTAGAGTATGCTAGGTTCTTTCCAACAACCGAAGCACCATTCCAAGCGAGAAAATCATGGCAGAAGAGATCTACAGCGGTCAAGATGAATCCCATAGTAACGAATATAAAGACATTCCTGGTGATGTAAAATTTGACGCGTTTGATACCCCTTTTATTCAGCATATCTGTAAGCTTGCTGGTATTTCTAGGATCCACGAACTAGTTGGCGCATGTCTTAAAGTGACTTTAATTTGGAAACTGCCAAAATATTTTTCCACCATTGCTACTGTGACTTACCTGCAAACACATGTCGAAGATGATAATTCTAAAAGTGATTCGTGTCTCCTTATTCATCTGAGTGACGAATCAATTCTCACTTTGACACAAAACCCCAATCTTTGTTCTCTTTCTAGAGCTGAAGAGAACTTTTCTGCTCACTTTGTTGCCCATGTAACCGTTCTAGCATCTGGCAGAAATCTCACGTACGCCTTTGGACAACTTTATGGGCGACACACGGAATTCGTATGAAGGTACACTGCACACCAGTAACAGGTGTGCAGTTTTTAATATCCCTGAAACCTGCGAAAACAAAAATTAGTTTGACGACATCTTTCACCTCATCAGCAAACCGAGGTTCCATTATTTATTTTTTATACTTTATATTTTGTTCTGCTTACTCCACTCATACAGTGTCACCGCAACTGCATTCGATGCATTAAGTGATTCACAGAGAGGATTGATTGGAATAGAGAGCTTGAAGTCACAATGTTCGAGAGTTTTTTTTGCAATCCCTTCACCTTCACTTCCAATCACAATAACCGTAGGACTATCAAATGCAGTAGAAGTAAGTGATGTCTCCCCTTCCCCTGTGAGACCGTATATCCAATATCCTTTTTCTTTTAAGGTAAGTAACGTTGTATTTATGTTACCTATTCGCACAATAGGAATAGCAAAGCTCGTCCCTGCTGATGACTTAATGACCGTTCCTGTTATCTGTACTTGATCGTGTTCTGGCATGAGGATAGCATCAGCGCCAAATGCTACTGCAGAACGGATAATTGCACCAACATTATGAGGGTCTTCTAATTCATCAAGAAGTATAAAAAGTGGTCGTTCCTTTGCTGATACAAGTGTTAATACTTCATTAAGTGTACTATAGAGTACTTTGTCTGACACACGAGCAAGTATTCCTTGGTGAACAACATCTCGTCCAACAAGATTTTCTATTTCGGGATGAGTAACAATCGAATAAGTGAGTTTATTCCTCTGAATGAGACTCATAATACTTGGATCTGCTTCTGCACTTTTGGTAAGAAAAAGTTCCAAAAAAGGACTAACACCTTTTCTTGTGCCAAAAAGAATTGCTTCTTTAAATGGATTTTTGCCATATAGATAAGTTGCATGCGACATAGTACTGGACAGTATAGCAAATATATTGCGTTATCACAACACGTCCTGAGGCAGATTCCGCAGACCAAAAGCAGACCACGCAGACCAGGAATCAAAGAGGTAAAATAATAAGACATCGCGAATTCAAAAGTGCAACACCTTCGGTGCCACACTTTGTGTTTGTATTGTCTGCGCTGTCTACCTAAGTCTGCTTAGTCTGCAAAAAGTTATTGTGTCGTGAAGACTACTGTCTTTGGAAGTTCAAAGAGGCTGTCGTCAGCAATCCATGGCGAACAAGTATATTCCCCAACCTGACTACCATTCCAAGTGTAAGTACTTGTTGTTGCGGTCTTTCCACTCTCTCCTCCGACCTTCATCTTATACCCTTTTCCTGGAGTTGTGCTTGTCCAAGAATACATATAGCCATCACGGGCTACCATCGTTGTACTGATCGACTGTCCTGCAAGGTTAGTAGCGAATTCTACTCGGACCAACTTATCGTGCATATATACTGTCCCCTCACTTATCATGTTAGCCATCTTCTGAGTAATGGCACATTTATACGAACCTCCTTTACTCATAAATTCTCCGAAAGGAATTTTTTTACTTACCTTTTCAGTTGAAGTAGACTGCGCTGACGCAGTAGGTAAGGCAGGTGTAGTCGAGGCGGTCGATGTTGCCTGTATTTCTTCTTGTGAAGTTGTTGCCTGACTTGTTACTGGGGTCATTGTTGCAACCTCACTATCCTGTTTCATAAAAGAAGTTACACCATAAAAAATACTTCCCGCAATAAAGAGCCCAACAATCCCCATTACAACTTTACCTAAAGGTGTCATATTTAATGATAATTACAATTATGATCTAATAATGATGAAAGTATACCGCCCAAAGAAAGGAAAACAAAATGGGTGCATAGTAGCTATTTTGTAACAATATAGACGTCTTGATTAAACCCACCCACCCCTATATATTCCACCCCTCCTTCCTCTCCATCCTTATATTTAAGAATTTCCTCATACACCCGACAGTGGATACACCCATCGTCTCCTTTTGGACATTCGAATGATTTTTTTTCGCGAGCTTCTTTTACCTTAATCGCAACTGCATATACATCGGCTCGTGCAGTATCAGCATCAGGCAACTCTTTTTCCACCATTTTATCTGTCTCAAGATACCAATAACTTGCCTTGGATACTTTTCGCTTCTGAAGCGCATTACAAAGAAGAAGATAGATAGGGAGCTGAAGCGATGTTCCATTTTCTTCATTCTTCCCTGTCTTAAAATCAATCACATGGAGCGTATCATCTGGTAAATATTCTATCCAATCTACTAGTCCGTTTAAAATAATATTATCTTCTTCAGAGAGATAAAAATTACATGGCATATTTCCTTGTGGAAGTTTAATTCGTTTATTCGTGAGGAAGCGAGGATTTTTGATTGCTACATTAATCATCTCCTTTCCACGAGCCTTAAACTCTTCCTCTTGTGCTTCCGAAAGAAACCCTCCTTGTTTACCTGTCACTTTAAGCCATTCTTCTTCAAACTGTGCACGGAGGTCACGATTCATTCTTTCTTCTGCTGGATAATTCCCCAATCCTTCGAGAACATTGTGTACCGCAATACCAAGAGACATATGCGGCGTTACTATCGTCATCTTACGATTCGTCTTTGGATCTTTATAGACATTATGAAGGTAATAAAGTCGAGGGCACTTGATGAAATCCCCCATAGAGGAGTGAGAGACCCATACCGCAGAATATTTGTCTGGCATATGGAAATAGTATAGCAA
>CAZNVC010000014.1:0-20540 GCA_964576685.1 uncultured Candidatus Saccharibacteria bacterium | reverse complement strand
GTACCATTTGCAACTTCAGCATCACCGATGACACACCAGTACGGTGTCTTCATCTCACGTACCGCACGAATCTTCTTACCAAGCCCCTCTTTGCTACTATCGAGCTCAGTACGAAATCCTGCTTCTTTAAGCTTACTATCGACATCCTTTGCATATTCATGATGCTTATCGCTAATCGGAAGGAGTGCTACCTGTGTAGGGGACATCCAAAGCGGGAAGTTGCCTGCAGTGTGTTCGATGTATACTGAGAAAAATCGTTCAAGTGATCCAGAGATAGCACAGTGAATCATCACAATTGGTTCACGTTTTCCTTCTTCGTTGACACACTCAAGACCGAAGTTGGTTGGTTGTACGAAATCCACTTGAATAGTTCCTACTTGCCATGTGCGTCCGATAGAATCCTTAGCCATGAAGTCTACTTTTGGTCCATAGAATGCAGCTTCACCAGGACCATCTGTCCAGTTATCATTTGCTTTTTTCTCGATTAGGTTTTTGATGGCACCTTCTGCTTTTTGCCAGAGCTCATCTGCTCCTTTGAATTTAGGATCATTATCACGTCTTGAGAAACGAGGAGTGAGATTATTGAATCCGAATGTTCCATAAAAGGTAGTGATAAGATCCCAGATGCCTTCTATCTCAGATTCGAGTTGTGATTCACGACAGAATACGTGGGCATCATCTTGTGTAATCGAAAGTACTCGTGAGAGACCAGAGAGTTCACCTGATTGTTCGTCTCGGTATACCATGGTGGTTTCCGAAAATCGAACCGGAAGCTCCTTGTATGAACGAAGTTCACTTGCATAAATTTGCGCATGATGAGGACAGTTCATCGGCTTCATACAGTAGGTATGTCCTTCACGAGTTTCTATTTTGAAAAGATCCTCAGCATATTTCTCCCAGTGGCCACTCTTCACATAGAGATCTTTTTTGGTGATATGAGGGATAGTGACTCCTTGGTAGTTATATTTCGCACGAAGCTCCTGCACATAGTCATCAACTTTCTTCCGGAGGAATGTTCCACGTGGTGTCCATAGTGGAAGACCAGGTCCAACAAGTTCTGAGAACGTGAAGAGCTTGAGTTGTTTTCCAAGAAGTCTATGATCACGTTTCTTTGCTTCTTCTTGTTGGAGAATATATGCATCGAGGGTATCTTTGTTTTCAAACGCGATACCATAGATACGGGTAAGCATCGGATTCTTTTCATCTCCTCGCCAATATGCTCCAGCGACAGTGGTGAGTTTGAAAGAATCTACAGGAATCTCCTTAGTATTAGAAACATGTGGTCCTTCACAGAGATCGAAGAAGTCTTTGCCTGTGTGGTAAAGAGTAATATCCGCACCTTCTCCTGCAATACCGTCAATGATTTCCATTTTGAATTTGTTGTCAGTAAAAAGTTCTCGCGCCTTTTCTTTTGTAATAGTTTCTACGACAAAATCAAGATTCTTGGCAAGAATTTCTTTCATTGTTGCCTCGAGCACAAGAAGGTTTTCTGGTCCAATCTTGGTGGTGCCAAAATCAACATCATAATAGAAGCCATTATCTGTAACAGGACCGATTGTTGGAAGAGCATCTGGAAAGTGTTTAGAAATAGCCATTAAAAGCACATGGGCGAGAGAATGACGGCTTTTAAAGAGATGATTATTAGCTTCTTGAGACATAGTCCTCTTATAGTACCAGAAAAGTGGCATTTTTGGGAAGGATTGCGGGCAGGGATAGGAAATAGGTGTCAGGTTACTGTAAATATGTACGAAAAATGGGAATAAACTCTACACTTCTTTTCTGGCACCTGATACCTGTCGTCCATTGACATTCTTTCCTCGTTTTGTATCATTAACTTGTCCTTGGAGATTAGAGAAGACAGACACGGAAGATCGGTCTCTTAGGATATTTAATTTTAACTATGACACCACTTTATATTCTTATTGGAATTGTTGTTGTTCTTGTATTTATCGTTGTTGGAATGTATAACGGACTCGTTACTCTTTCACAACGTGTTAAGGAATCATGGGCTGATATTGATGTGCAACTTAAGCGTCGCTACGACCTTATCCCTAATCTTGTGAACACAGTCAAAGGTTCATCTAATTTTGAAAGTTCAACTCTTGAGAAGGTGATTGAAGCCCGTTCGAAGGCTATGGGCGCAGGGACAATGGCTGAACATAAAGAAGCAGAGAATACTCTCTCAGGGGCTCTTAAGAGTGTCTTTGCACTTGCTGAAAGTTATCCTGATCTTAAATCTAATCAGAACTACCTCTCTTTACAGAGTGAGCTCTCGGATACTGAGAATAAGATCCAGGCAGCTCGTCGCTTTTACAACAGTAATGTAATGGCGTATAACACGAAGATAGCCACGGTGCCGACGAATATTATTGCAAAGCAATTTAATTTCACAGAAAAAGAATTCTTCGAACTTGGCGAAGGAGAAGAAGCAGCTCGTAATCCAGTTGAAGTGAAGTTCTAGATATACAGTTAATTGGCCACTAGGGGTTAACCAAAAGTAAAGTCTTTAATTATAACTATAATGAGTATGCAATCATATAAAGAACTTATAGTATGGCAGAAAGGTATGGTTTTGGTGACGGAAATTTATCAGCTTACTGACAAATTCCCAAAAGCAGAAATCTTTGGTCTTGTGAGTCAAATGCGTCGCGCAGCTGTTTCGATTCCTACTAATATAGCAGAAGGCTATGCCCGTAAGCATAAAGCAGAATATGTCCAGTTTTTAAGAATAGCTTTTGGTTCTGGGGCAGAACTGGAAACGCACCTCTTGATTGCAAAAAATCTTGGTTTTGCAAAAGATTCGAATGTGGTAAAAATAGAAGAACTTCTTAATGAAGTGATGCGCATGTTAAATAAAATGATTTCAACACTAGTGGCTAAACACTAGTGGCTAACCTCTCCCTTATGACAACTCTCTATAGTAATCAAACATCCAATATACGAAAGACATGGTTGATGATGACCGGATTTTTGGTCTTGATTATTCTCATTGGCTTTGTCTTGTCGCTTATGTATGGCAACAGAGTCATTCTGTATGGCGCCTTTATTTTTAGTGTGCTCATGAATATTGGCGCGTATTGGTTTTCTGATTCGCTTGTACTTTCTATGGCAAATGCCCGAAAGGTGGAAGGAAAAGATGAATACCCAGATTTGTGGAATACCTTGGAGAATCTTTGTATTACTGCAGGGCTTCCAATGCCTAAGCTCTATATCATTAACGATCCTGCACCAAACGCGTTTGCTACAGGACGCGATAAAGAGCATGCAGTGGTTGCGGTAACGACTGGGATTCTTCCTCTTCTTAGTAAATCAGAGCTAGAAGGGGTACTTGCTCATGAGCTTGGGCATATCGGTAACAGGGATATGCTTCTCCAGACGGTAATTGTTGTATTTGCTGGAGTTCTTTCTCTCATTGCTGATTTTGCACTTCGTGCATCAATGTTCGGCGGAAGTGATGAAAAAAAGAATCCAATATTTTTTTTCTTAGGAATCATCGCTATTATTTTAGCTCCGGTTGCTGCGACAATTATTCGTCTCGCTATTTCTCGTGAACGAGAATTCTTAGCTGATGCAACAAGCGCACTCATCACTCGTTACCCAGAAGGGCTTGCTTCTGCATTACAAAAGATCAGTAACTTCCATCAGCCCATGAAGGTACAGAATCAAGCAATCGCACATCTTTTTATTTCAGATCCAACAGGAGTTAATGATGCTTCAGAGTTACGAGAAGGGGAGAAAATCTCATGGATGTCGAAGTTGTTTATGACTCATCCACCTGTACAGGAAAGAATTACGAGACTTCTCGTAAAGTAATGATATAATTATTGTATGATTTTCTTTGGAGTTGCGATCGGAATGTTGATGACGCTCGTGGTGTATGGGGCATATATTTTTGTTATTGCATTTACATTATGGATGGCAATCGATGCTGGGAAGCAAGATAGATTCTGGTGGTTGGTGCTTATTATTGGAATTCCATTTGTTGGGAGTTCTGTTTATTTTTTCACAGAGAAGAAGCATGAGTATGCGAAAGCAGAACCACACCATGTACATGAGAGTGAGACTGAGGCACAACATGAAATGACTCCTAAGAAGCGTAGACCTCGTAAGCAAGCGGTTGAGTCTGTGGCTACGGAAGTGGTTCATCACGAAGAGCATTCTCATGAGACTGTCCATGAACACAAGGAGGAGACGGCTGAGGTAAAAGAAGAATTTGCAAGTACTGAAGAGTAAACGGTTAAAATGGATCCCGCATAAGAATATTTTATAGTATACTAGAAAAAGAAACACGAGTTGTTTCTTTTTCTTTTAAGTTTTAATGTCCCACCGTTCTAGTGCAGAATAATAATTTTGCACTAGAACGGTGATACGATTGGTGTTTCTAGCGATTGTATTAAGTCTGTGAGTAAAAAATGGAGAGATGCGAGAGTGGTTTAATCGACTACCTTGGAAAGGTAGCAACTGGGAAACTGGTTCGAGGGTTCGAATCCCTCTCTCTCCGCCGCAAGGATAAAGTATCGTACATGAACCGATTACTTAAACTAAATGAAATAAATTCAAACTGGACGTTTCTTTTTCCAGTAATTTCTGGGCTTCTAGAAAATCACCCCCTCTATTCTTTTTTGGCATTGTCTATCCTCGTCGCAAGTTTTTGTTTTCATGTGTATAAACATGGCCACAATGATAGTGTATATACAAAGTATTTAAGAGGCTTAGATATTTCAGTAGCAATAGTATGTTACTTGTATATGTTTTATTTTGTAAAAACGTTTCTTATACATTATCAGCATCCTTTTTATTTGTTACTTGTATCAACAATTTTTCTCTTTTTCTTAAGTAAGACTAAAGTAGGTCAGAGACATAATGTGCACTCCTATTTTCATATAGCCATTGGCATAGTTGCTGGGCTTATACCCCTCTTTACATAACACTAATAATGACTAACTTATATGTTTTAGTGTTAGTGCAAGTGTAAAAACTATAATTACAATAAAAGAAGCTAAGCTAATGGATAAAAACTACTGTGTGCATGACCGTTTCCTTGCTGACTTATTGACTGGTATACTTACAATACGTCTTTAATGACCAAAACAAAATACCTATGAAAAAATATATTATTACAACAAGTGTTGCTGCCATCGCACTCTCTGTTGCTTTCGCAGAGATTCAACCAATGCCACCTGTGCAAGCTGTCGCCGGACAACGTGCCCAAGGTCAAGCAGTAGGTGCTCCTAAGCGTGATCTTCGTGTTTCATCTTCAACACCAGTAAAACCACTTACGGTACTTCCTCCAATCACTGGAGATCTAGCTACTGATAACCAGGTTCGAGCTCTCCAGAAGGAGATGGAGCAAAAGATTCAGGCAATTCGTACAGAGTATCAGGCTAAGATTAAGGCAGTAATAGGTGATAAGAAAATTCTTCGTCAGGGATCAAGTACCACTGTACGACCTGTTCAGGCACAACCGTATAACCAACAGCAAATGATGAATCAAGGTCAGGTAAAAGGAGCTACGACGGAACAGGGTGGAATCAAGGGTTTCTTCGGTCGACTTTTTGGTAACTAGTGTAGTAAAAGGGTCTGTATGAAAAAGCGTAGCACTGCTACGTTTTTTCGTATGGTGTATACTGTACTAGTATATGCAATCAATATTTTCACGTTTTACAACATTATTCATCGTGCTTGGGGTTGTTCTCGTGCTTGGTATTTGGTCAATGTCATCATATAACTCGCTTGTTGCTATGAATGAGTCAGTGAATAATCAATGGTCGCAAGTTGAGACACAGTATCAGCGACGATTTGATCTTATTCCTAACCTTGTTGCATCAGTCCAGGGAGTGATGAAGCAGGAGACTACTATCTTTACTGCTATCGCGAATGCACGACAAGGGTACGCTGGTGCTCGTACTACAGATGAGAAGGCGGTTGCTGCTGGACAGTTGGAAGGTGCGCTCGGAAGGCTTCTTGTGATTACCGAAAACTATCCAACACTTAAATCAAATGAAAATGTGCTGTCGCTCATGTCACAGCTCGAAGGAACAGAGAATCGTGTTTCGGTAGAGCGTATGCGTTACAATGACATGGTAAAAGACTATAACATTAAAGTTAAGTCATTCCCTGGAAGTCTCTTTGCAAAGATGTTTGGTTTTGAGGTGAAAAAGCCATTCGAAGCAGAGACAGGTGCAGAGAAAGCACCAAAAGTAAACCTCTAGGAGATTACGATAGTATGACATTAAGACGTACACGACCATTACAGTATTGGTCCCTTATTGTGTGTCTTTTTGTACCAATGGTTGTCTTCGCATTTACTGCACCAGGGAATCCAACTGGGTATGTGAATGATTTTGCGCAGATGCTTACCGCAGAGCAAAAAAATGCTCTTGAGAATAAATTGACTGCGTTTAATGCAAGCACTACTAACGAAATTGCGGTGGTTACTGTAAAGAGTCTTGATGGTGACTACATTGAACACTATGCCGTAGAACTTTTTAAGGCGTGGGGGATAGGAACGAAAAAAAATGATAACGGGGTGTTGCTTCTTATTGCTCTTGATGATCACAAGATGAGAATAGAAGTCGGTTATGGTCTTGAAGGTGCGCTTACTGATCTTATTTCTTCACAGATTATTGTAAACGACCTAACTCCTGCGTTTAAGCAGGGTGATTATTATAATGGTATTGATAGCGCAACAGATGATATTATCAAAGCGACACAAGGTGAGTATGTGAGTAGTGGGAAGAGTTCGTCTTCAGGTATCCATTTTTCAATTGAAGGGGTACTCATTTTTCTAATTATAGTAGTCCAATTCTTTGGTGCGATTCTTGGGCGAAGCAAAAGCTGGTGGGCAGGGGGTGTGATTGGTGGAGTGTTTGGCGGGGTTGCAACACTACTTCATCTATTTGGTATGACGCTTGTGGTTGGGTCTGTGGTTACAGTTATTCTTGCTCTTCTTGGATTGCTTTTTGATTACGTGGTCTCATCATCGTATCAAAGTGCAGTAGCAAGAGGTGGGGGTATTCCATGGTGGGTAGGTGGATCACGTGGTTTTGGAGGTGGCGGAGGAAGCTCATTTGGTGGCTTTGGTGGTGGGTCATCTGGTGGAGGTGGAAGTAGTGGAAGCTGGTAAAAGAGATAATAGAGTACAGACAACAGGATACAGTCAGCCGTATAAGTAGAATTTCTTTACTCTTTGCTCTGTATTCTGTACTCTATTACTATACATGCAGACATTTGAACAAAAAGTAATTGAGGTGGTGAAGGGGATTCCAAAAGGAAGCGTTCTTACCTATGGTGAAGTTGCTACATGTGCTGGTAACGCTAAGGCATCGCGTGCGGTTGGTTCAATCATGGCAAAAAATAATGACAAAGCCTTGCCGTGTCATCGAGTGGTAAGAGCAGATGGAAGTGTGGGGGAGTACAACGGGCTTCGTGGGGAAAGTAAAAGTACACTATTAAAAGAGGAAGGTGTGAAGTTCAAAGAGAATGGAAAGGTGATAGTGTCATCTAGGTGAGAGGCTAATTTTTCTGTATACTCTCATTATGTTATTTCGTTCGATGCCTCGCCCCATTCAAGCCTTTATCGGTCTGATGCTTTTTTCTGCAGTAATTCATCTTCTTATATTGGCTATTTATTTTATAAAAACACACGACGATACCCCTCTTAATTTCTTTTCAATTATTGGGCTTGACCTCTTTTTCCCAGAGATAGTGACCTCACGTTTCTCCTCTCTCTTTTCTGTAATTACAACGGTTGTGGTCTATAGTTTTCTGTATCTATTGTTTACCAATAAAAATCATCACAAAAAATAATTTCTAGGATCATTTCATTACCTGAAGAGGTGCGTATTTTATTTACAAATAATTATTTTTTTGATAGGGTAGTGATGTTCAGTTTTTGAAAAGAGGCATTTCCATGGGGCACTATAGAAGTGAAATGTTGCCAGATGCAACTGAAAAAGCAGTAACTCTCTTTAATAAATATAAAAAAACACAGCAAAAACTCAAGACGATTCCTATTGGTGCGATGACGATTCCAGAGTTTAAGTCTGTACAAGATTTTCTTTCCACGTTGTATCAAGCATATGAGTTCAACGATTCTCATTTTGCTGAACGCTGTGAGAAGGAAGTAAAGCTCATGCGAGAGCTTGTCAAAAAATGTAGTTCGGCATGAAGACTACTAAAACCTAGCTTACGTTGGCTAGGTTTTTTCTATGAGGTAATTTATTGTTGTGTGTTAGTATGTAGCAATGAAACTTGCTGTACTGGATAATCTACGAAGCGTCTATAACGTCGGGTCGATTTTTCGTACAGCAAATGCAGTCGGAATTGAGAAGATCATTCTCTGTGGCACAACACCGACACCGCTAGATAAAAAAGGGGAGAGAAGAAAAGATTTTGCAAAAGTTGCACTTGGTGCAGAAGATACGGTCGCATGGGGATATTATGAAGATACGAGAAGTGCACTAGAAACACTAAGAAAAGAAGGGTGTTATGTGATTGCCTTTGAACAAGATAAGAAGTCTGTTGATTATAAAAATATTTCAATAGATGGTAAGGAGAATGTTGCTTTTGTTATTGGTCCAGAAGTAGCAGGGATGACACAAGAAGTGCTTGATGTATGTGATGTAGTTGCGGAGATTCCAATGCTTGGTACGAAGGAGTCACTTAATGTGACAATAGCTTTTGGAGTTGGGGTCTATCGGATACTTGGTTTATAGAAAAAATAAAAACCCCCGGACGGTAAAACCATACGACGGGGGTTGTGTCACTGCATTGCGCAATGACTTCTACGAATACATCATCTTGACGAGGTCTTCGATGTGAGTTTGCGCAAAATCTTGCGCAGCTTCGCGGACTCGCTCATCTGCGATGAGTTCGAGTCGAAGAGCGCTCATAGCGATCATCATGACATACTCACGGAGCTGGCGGTCACTCTTCTCGACTGCGATGAATCCCGGATGCGAGTCGCTCACTTCGAGACAGAGCGCTTCGGGGTTGAACCGCCACATCCTCTTCCCGAGGTCGATATCCATCACGATATGAAGACCTGCGGAGTGACCTTTCACCACCTTCCGTTCACCGCCACTCGGACCAATTGCAACACCTGGGTGATGATGCGGTTTTGCATCCTTCGGTTCCTTTCGCTCGCGCGACGATTCCGAATTGCTACCCTTTTCATCGCCCAACTTATTGCCCCCAGGCACCTTACCCTTCATACGAATGTCAGGAATTTCCGTCCCTGACATAGTTGCGTGCCCCTTTCCGACCGAGCCATACAGCGCCTGATCGAAAAGCGAAGCAAACGGGGAATCTTGTCCCAAGGTAAACGGCTTGAGTCGATCGATGACCTCTCGGCTGATCTCCTGATACCGATTGTTTTTCCTGAGGCGCTTCTCGTCTTCAAAGTGCACTCGACCCACATCTTCATACCACTGGTCAAGTGCGACCGAGAGAGCAAAGAAGGCATCGTTTTGTGCAAAACCTTTGCGACTCGCGAGGAGTTCAAGGTGTTCGCCAACGATCTCGCCTTGGAAAATGGTGGACTTAAGTGCTGCTTTGGTCTTATCATCCATGCACTCATAGAAGGTCGAGAGAAAGAGCTTGGTAATCGGCACACGGCTAGGATTGTCTCCACCACCGATGTCGATACGCTGCTTACCTCCGAATCCCGCTGGTGTCAAATGGAAGTTAACAGTCACCTTACCGATGTCAGCAAAAGTTTTGCTCCATTCAGGCAACTTTCTGCCTTCATAGAGCTTCGCTTTGAACATCTGCTCGGTCGTTTTACCTCCTTCGGTCACCTTGATAGTGATCTTTGTACCCAGATCCACGAGTTTCTTGCCGTACGCGGACTGTACATCTGCTTGGAGCGTATCAATGTCAAGCTTACGTTTCTGCTTGTCATCAGTAAGTCCGCTCATGTAAATAGCAGTACGCCACCATACGATATCTGCTCGAGGTGACCGCACACCAGGTGTGCGATTATCACCGTGCAGAATACAGCGATCTTCTCGGACCGCGATCGGGTAATTCTCATTCCCGACTGCAAACAACCTTTCACGATCAAATTCGTAATCGTGATACAGCGATCCTTGAGGCGCGGTGACGAAATGAAACAACTTCGCGATCGAGAGAGGGGACACGAGGCCGATACCGAACCGACCATACTTGTCTTTTTTCTTGATCGAATGTGCAAGTGAGTTCACAGCTGCCTGAAACGTCTCAGGGCTGATCCCTGCACCGTTATCGAAGTAGCTGATCTTGCCGTTGTCGAAATTGATCTCGGCAACGATTTTCGAAGCGCCACCAAAATCGACATCGATCGAATTTTGGATCAACTCTTTCAACACTGCGAGGAGACTCGGGTATTGCTCCACGAGATGGCGCAGTGCGCCACCTTTGTGGACACTGCCGTAAATCGTTTTTGTGGTCATGCTTTCCCCTGTTTGGTTGATGATTATCGATGATTTTGGTACGCTTTCGCGCCACACAGCCGAAGCAGTTCATTCTTCAGATCGAAGATGTTCCGTTGCCCAACTACGCGACGCAACTCCTCACGTGTGTCCTCAGGGATTGAATCATCCGTGAAGTACCGTGCGAATTGGAGTAGGCAGAGCACTTGGTCACGGAAGCGTTCCTCCTTTGTGCTACTGACAGACAGCGTCGCGACCTTTTGGGTGTTAACGGGCTTGACAATGGTGAGAGGATGCGCTGTGGATTCGACGTATTGTTCAGACACTTCAAGATTGATAATCTTCGGTGTCTTTTTGATCGAGCTCACAAGCTCATCTCGGTACGCTTCAACGACCTCTTGAAAATGTATTTCACGATCTGTAGTAATACCACGACCACTCCGCAGAACTGCCAGTAATGCGCTTGTTTGTTCCGGCGGATAATTCGTAAGCTTTGCAAGCTCATCAAGATCTACGACCCTGAACGCAAGCAACCGCCCCAAATCCTTTACCAGCCCAGAAAGTGGAAGCAGCTCAGCGACTTGGTAACCAAGGAAGTCGAGATAATAGCGAAGTGAGATCAACGACAATCCGATTGGATTTATGCTACCGTTTGCCCACCGACGAACCGTCTGATCATCAACATCGAGTACCTGTGCAAGTATGCGACGCTTCTCGATGAGATTCGGTTCGATCCGTACCATCAGATCCTCAAAGCATTCGAGGGTGGTCCCCGAATTACTCTTGCTATTCATGGTAGCTCCTTGTTTTGTGCTGATTGCTTGATCAGACCGGGTACGCTTCACGTGCCCGCCATCCGCGCATATACAGCATTGGGTTGATGAGCAAGATGGTTTGGCCAGGTTGTGGCTCATTATCGCAATTCCAACTATCGAGTGAAAAAGTAATACTGTCCTTTGTGGTGATATCTCCAACATCTGCAAGTGCATGCGCCACAACGTGGTCTTCATTCACTTTGGTAACCCTTCCCCTAATGACAGAGTCAGGGTCATGCTTTTGTGTCAGACGAGTCATCCTTTGATTCCTAGGCTAAAGTGAGTTTTAAAATAACAACTGCTCCCTATTCAACCATTATAATTGATTATTGTCAACATGTTACGTAATGTATACAAATGTGTAAAGTTTTTCCTCAACAAGACCAGAAACAATCAAGTGTTAGGTGTTTCGAGTCTATTTTCGTATTGATGTCTATGGAGTTTTGGGAATAAAAAATAAAAACCCCCGATTAATTCGAGGGTGGGGTTCCGTTACTTGGTAGCAACTTTCTTTCCTACTTTTTTTGTATCCCAGTTGAGGAATTTCAGGATATCTTCTTCATGTTCGACTCCGTGTGAGTCAGTGTAATGGAGTCGGACACGAACTGGTTTACCTGAATCATCATGCGAAAAGACGGTCGCACCAAGTTGGATCAGCATTCGAATGAGATCGGAAGCGTTCTTTGCCCCCGTGAATTTAAGAAGCATGTTCCAAACTGCCGGCCATCTACCGACGAGTCGTGTGGCAAGTCTTACTTCTTCCTCTTTCTTTGGGCTAAAGATCTTCGGAATTTCACTAATGAGCATCGTAGCCTCTCTTTGGCTGGATAGGTGGTTCCTATACTATAATATTTTATTAATAAGTCAAATTTTATTCATGGTAGTGGGAGAAAGAAATCTTGGGTATACTATTGCACATGACACAAGATAAGGTGTACCTAAAAAATTATACTGTAGTAGCTAAGCATGGTTACTATAAGGAAGAGCATGCTAAAGCACAGCGATTCATTGTAAGTGTAGTGGTAGCATGTGATGTTGCTGTGGCGGGGAAGAGTGACTCTCTCCATGAAACATTGAACTATGAATTTCTCCGGACTACAGTACATGACATTCTTATGCAAAGTCCACATAACCTTGTGGAGTCTCTCGCGGAAGAAATCGCTGAAGCAGTCCTTGTTCACGCAAAGGCGAAGTCAGTTGAAGTGGATATTGCAAAACCTGATGTGTGGAATGATTGTGTTCCAGGTGTTATTGTCATGAGAAGTAAATAGCTATGCATCCATACTGTACTTACGTTGCAACAATTTCTGATAACAACGATGTCGACAAGCGATACCATGATCATCATTATGGAGTACCTATTTATGATGACGATGAGCTCTTCGGGCGACTCCTCATGGAGATCAATCAAGCGGGACTTTCATGGCGAACAATTCTTATAAAAGAGAATGGTTTCAGAAAAGCGTATCATCAGTTTAGTATTAAGAAAATTGCAAAGTATCAAGAAAAAGACATTGCACGCCTCATGAATGAAGCAAGCATTATACGTAATCGTCTAAAAGTTAATGCAGCCATCTATAACGCACAACAACTCCTTCGTATACAAAAAGAATTTGGAAGTTTTAGAAAATGGATCGATGTGAATGCGAACGAATTACAGCATGATAAGCATGCCTGGGTAAAACTTTTCAAGAAACATTTTAAGTTCGTGGGAGGAGAAATCGTCGGAGAATTTCTTATGAGTATAGGAATGCTCCCAGGAGCACACGGAAAGGAGTGCTTTCGTTTCAAAAAGTAGGGGGTTAATACGGTATTTTACACTCTTCAAAACAGTGAGCGTCACGGTTGAGCTTATAGATCCTTTTCCTTCCGTCTGGTGTACTCTCTACTGCGTTCACTGATTCTAATACTTGTAAGTGATGTGTAATAGTTGGTTGTTGAAGTTCCATTTTTTCTGTGAGTTCTCCAACTGTCATACCATCTTTTGTTTTTCCTAAAAGACAGACGAGAGAATAACGACTCCGTTCACCAACTACCTTGAAACAGTCTGGACAAAGCTCCTTTACTATAGTGGTATTTTTAGGTACCCACTCCGGAACAGGGTATGTTTTTTCAGCTTTTTTGGACGTATTCGTCGTTTTTTCTTTTATCCCCATAAGTGGTTATTTATAGATGCTCATCTATATTACAATATATTTATACTTATCAATATTATATCACACCACGTACGCCATGAAAGCATCAAGTCCTCTTACGACTGTTTCTTCTTTTACCAAAGTTATTAAGCGCGACAGAGCTCATGTACCCTTCGATGCAGAAAAAATAGTACGTGCGATTACCAAGGCAGGACTCGCTACAAAAGAATATAACGAAGAGCAGGCGATAGCACTTTCAGAAAAAGTAATTAGTCATCTTAATAGCACGATAGACGGAGCAACTGTCCAGATAGAACAAATCCAAGATGCGGTTGAGCACGTGCTCATGGTGTCACGATTCAAAGCTACCGCAAAGGCATACATTCTTTATCGTGAACAACATGCTGAGATGCGATCCTTTGCCACAATGTCTTCTCTTGGTCTCGTTGATAACTATCTTGATAAACTCGATTGGCAAGTAAAGGAAAATAGTAACATGGGGTACTCTCTTCAAGGGCTCAACAATTATATTTTCTCAGAAGTAAGTAAGACGTATTGGTTAAATAAAATTTACCCACAGGAAATTCGCACCGCATACGAAAACGGTGATCTTCATATCCATGATCTTGGTACTCTCTCTGTATATTGTGTCGGGTGGGATCTTATGGATCTTCTCACTGAAGGGTTCAAGGGTGTTTCAGACAAAATCGAATCAGCACCACCAAAGCATTTTCGTACAGCACTTGGGCAGATTGTGAACTTCATGTACACCCTTCAAGGTGAAGCAGCAGGAGCAATTGCTTTTTCAAACTTTGACACGCTTCTTGCACCATTCATCCGCTATGACAATCTCACCCAAGGAGAAGTGAAGCAAGCGATTCAGGAATTTGTGTTTAATATGAATGTGCCAACTCGTGTTGGATTCCAGACACCATTTTCCAACATCACCCTTGACCTTACTCCTTCGGTCAACTTCAAGGATATGTGTGCAATCATTGGTGGCAAACCACAGAAAGAAAAGTATGGTGAGTTCCAGACGGAAATGGATATGTTTAACGAAGCCTTCTTCCAAGTGATGATGGAAGGGGATTCACTTGGTCGTGTCTTTTCATTCCCAATCCCAACGGTGAACATTACAAAAGATTTCAATTGGGAGAATCCAAAACTAAAAGGGCTTTGGGAAATTACTGCGAAGTACGGTATTCCATATTTTAGTAACTTCGTCACTTCAGACATGAAGCCAGAAGATACTCGTTCCATGTGTTGTCGACTTCGTCTTGATCTCGAAGAACTTGATCGCCGTGGTGGTGGACTCTTCGGAGCAAACGCGCTTACTGGATCAGTTGGTGTTGTGACTATCAACCTCCCACGTATTGCCTATAAAGCAAAGACAGAGCATAAGGACTCATTAGAAAAGGCTAAAGCAAGTTTCTATGAGAAGCTCGATGCGCAGATGGATATCGCCAAAGAAAGCTTGGAAATTAAGCGAAAATTACTTGAGAAACTTACTGATGCGAATCTCTACCCATATACAAAGTTCTATCTTCGAAATATTAAGCAAGCATACGGACAGTACTGGAAGAATCACTTCGGGACTATTGGCCTTATTGGGATGAACGAGACTACACTTAATCTCTTTGGTGAAAATCTTGGAACAGAAGAGGGGGCTAAGTTTGCAGGTGAAGTGCTTGATCATATGCGCACGCGACTTATCAATTATCAGAAGGACACTGGTAACCTTTATAATCTTGAAGCAACTCCAGCAGAAGGAGTGACCTACAGATTCGCAGCTCGTGATAAAAAAATGTATCCAGAGATTATAGTTGCCAACGAGGCTGAATCAAAGAAAGGAGCTCAGCCTTTCTACACCAACTCATCACATCTTCCTGTGAACTACACACAAGATATTGTTGAGACTCTTAATATTCAGGACTCACTACAAACAAAATATACCGGAGGAACTGTCATTCACTTGTTCTTAGGAGAGAGAGTTGCGGATTATCGTGCGGTGCCTAATCTTGTCAAGAAAGTCTGCGAGAATTATCGACTC
Source organism: uncultured Candidatus Saccharibacteria bacterium (assembly GCA_964576685.1). Taxonomy (GTDB): domain Bacteria; phylum Patescibacteriota; class Minisyncoccia; order Phycocordibacterales; family UBA5272; genus UBA11704. The sequence continues at coordinate 5,128 of CAZNVC010000014.1, read as the reverse complement.
CCATACTTTACGATTACTCCAACATTCAGCGTCTGTACTTCACATGGGTATGTTTCTGGTGAACATTTCTCATGTCCAACATGTAGCAGTACCTGTGAAGTGTATTCACGTGTTGTCGGATATCTTCGTCCAGTGAGTCAGTGGAATGAAGCAAAGCAAGCGGAATATACGATGCGAGAAATGTATTTACCTGAGACAGTTACCCAAAGAGTAGACGTTGCGACACTTAACGTTAAAGTATCCTAAAATGGAATTTGGAGGATTCGAGAAGTTTACACTTATTGACTACCCAACCAAGGTTGCGTGTATGGTCTATACTATCGGGTGTAATTTTCGTTGCCCATACTGTCACAATCCAGAGCTTGTTGATGAGACATGTACGACACGTATTCCAGAAAAAGAAATACTTGAGTTTCTCGATACCAGAAAGGGGATGTTAGATGGTGTGGTGATTACAGGTGGCGAGCCGACGATGCACGGAGAAAAACTTCTTTCGTTTATGAAGGAAGTGAAGAAAAGAGGGTTTTTGGTGAAGCTTGACTCCAACGGTACTCATCCAGATATACTTCGACAAGCGATTGATGAACACTTGGTGGATTATATTGCCATGGATATAAAATCTCCGCTTGCAAAATATACACAAACGGTTGCACGTCCGGTAGATGTTCTGTCCATAAAGAAAAGTATCACACTTATCAAAGAAAGTGGTATTCCGTATGAGTTCCGTACGACCGTGGTAAAGTCGATGCTTTCTTTTGAAGATTTTGAGACCATCGGAAAAGAGATACAAGGAGCACAAAATTATTATCTTCAGAAGTTTATTCCATCTAAAATACTCAACCCACAATTTATTCGAAAGGTGACCTATTCTGATGAGGAATTTGCTTCGATTAAGGCACTTGTTGAGAAATATGTGACTTTTTGTGGAATCAGGTAAAATAGAGTAATGGACGACAAAAAACCTTCTCATCGTGTGTACTTCGATCACGCTGCCACAACTCCGCTTTCACACGAAGTGCTTAAAGGGATGCTCCCATTCTTTGATGCCTCATATAGCAATCCTTCGTCAATTCATTCCTCAGGACGACACGCTATGACGGCGCTTACGGATGCACGGCACACCATTGCTTCGGTGCTTCATGCACATGATGATGAAATTATTTTTACAGGCTCAGGGACTGAGTCGGATAATCTCGCAATTCTCGGAGTCGCTCGAGCGAATAAAAAGTATGGTAACCATATTCTTATTTCTTCTATCGAACATAAAGCGGTGATTGAAGCCGCGAAGCAACTAGAAAAAGAAGGATTCATTGTCGAATATATTCCTGTTGATAGATACGGCATGATAGATGTTGATGATTGTGTTGCATGTATTACTGATAACACTATTCTCATCTCGGTGATGTATGCAAATAATGAGATTGGAACCATACAACCAATTAAAGAACTTGCACGAGCCATACAAGAACTAAAAGAAAAAAGAAACGTTGAGAATTCACGAAGAGAATTTTCAACAGCTACAAGCTACAAGCTACTGGCTACAAGCTGCCCCTTCCTTCATACCGATGCCTGCCAAGCATCAGGATATTTGTCACTTGATGTTATGGAGCTTGGTGTTGATCTCATGACTATTAATGGATCAAAAATCTATGGACCAAAAGGGGTGGGGGTGTTATTTAAGAAAAAAGATGTTGCTATCGAGCCGGTGATTGTAGGTGGAGGACAAGAACATAGGCTTCGCTCAGGAACAGAAAATCTTCCAGCAATTGTTGGGATGGCTCTTGCACTTGCTCGTATCGAGAAAAAAAGAGAACATGAATCAAAGCGTTGTACGACCCTTCGTGATGCATTCATCTCCTCCCTTGTAGCTACTTCTCCTGATGTTGTGCTTAATGGACATCCCACTTCTCGTCTACCAAATAACATTCATATCTCAGTGCCTTCAATAGAAGGGGAATCAATGGTACTTCTTCTTGATAATCTCGGAATAGAAGTCTCAACCGGGTCTGCATGTTCATCAAGTGACCTGCAGGTATCACATGTACTTCAAGCGATTCACCAAGATCCTCTCCTTATGCACGGGAGTTTACGGATTACTTTAGGAGAATCGACCACACATGAAGATTGCGAATACCTCCTTTCTGTGCTCCCTGCTATCATTAAGCAACTGCGAGCATTATCCCCACTTACTATTCCTCTATGAAAGAAAACATGAAAGACAGCTTTAATCAAACGTGCGATGTTGGTAACTGGCTCTATAGTGATATTGTTAAAGATCACTTTTTTCATCCGAGAAATATTTTTCTAGATGAGAAAGAATATGTTGCAGATGGCGTTGGTATCACTGGAAGTCCGCTTTGCGGCGATATGATGGCAGTATGGATAGACATTGATAAAGAAAAAGGGGTAATACGAGAATGTAAGTGGCGTACGTTTGGCTGTGCTTCAGCAATTGCCTCAACTTCGATGATGTCGGTCATGGTCACAGAGAATGGCGGTATGACACTTGCTCGTGCGAGGCGTCTCACTCCAGAGGCAATTATCGAACGGTTAGGTGGACTGCCTGACAGAAAGTATCATTGCTCAGTGCTTGGGCATGAAGCACTCAGAAAAGCGATAGAAGATTTTGAAGAGCATCATGGAAAATAGTACACCTTACACAGTGACAGAAGTGATACAGGAAACAAGAGATGTTGTCACACTCGTGCTTCGAAGTGAAGAGAATATTTCATCATATCGTGCCGGACAATTCATCACTGTCTATTTTCCAGAGACAGGACATGCTGAAGGTAAGTCATATAGTATTTCTAAGTGTATCGATGAACATCACATAAGTATTACGGTAAAAGATATCGGTGTATTTTCACATAGACTGGTAGCGATGAAGACGGGCGACATTGTGCACGCTTCACTTCCGTACGGATATTTTTATTCTGAATCAACAACAAGTTCACTCGTGCTTGTTGCAGGGGGAATAGGGGTTGCGCCATTTCGAGGAATGATACATGAGTCACTCTATAACAATCCATCTCGAGCGATTGTGCTTTTCTATAGTAATAAACGTGAAGAAGACATTATTTTTAAAAGTGAATTTGATGACCTTGCTAGAAAGTTTCCAAAAACATTTTCAGTGAAATATTATGTGACACAAGAAAAGACTCATGAGCCGATTGTCTTTGGTCGTATCTCTGTTGCCGATATTATCAGAGAGTCATGTCGACTTCAGGATAGAGAATATTTACTCTGTGGGTCGATTGCGTTTGTGCGAGACTTTTGGCGTGGATTACAAGAAGAAGGTGTGCCGGAAGAAACAATCTACACAGAAGCCTTCTTTTGATGTAAGAGGAAAGTAAAAAGCAGAGAGTTGAAGGTGTTGGTGTATCCACGAATTGTATTTGTGTTGAATTTTCAATCAACTCAATATTTTTTCTTCGAAAACCTCGACAGAGGCGGGTAGCCGAGTGAGAGCAAATTTTCTAGCAAGAAAATTATGCGGGTTTTCAGAGGAAAATATAAAATTAAATAGTAATAACATGGTTAAAAAGGTTTATGGTACAATTACTTCCACTATGACCACAACAACACTACCACTTTCTGCAAAAGATTTCGCTTGGGTGAAAATGACTCCGAAGGATATGGAGAAAAAGGCAACTGACTACATTGCACACAAGAAAAAAGTATACGAAAACATTAAGAAAATTCTTCCTGAGAATCGTACTTATTTAAATACGCTCTATGCGCTTGAGCGATGTGATGACATATTTGGTAACTTCTTCAGTAAGATGGGGCTTCTTTCTGAGGTCTCTCCAAAAAAAGAAGTTCGTGATGCTGCACATAAGGTAGCAAGTGATATGTCACAGAAGCTTGTTGATATCGAATACGATCGCAACCTTTTCATTGCACTTACTGAATACTACGAAGGTAATTTTCGTGACGAAAAGAAATCATTACGAAAAGAAGATATCAAACTTCTTGAAGAGACACTTCGCGACTACCGTCGAATGGGGTTTGATTTGCCTGAAGCGAAGCAGAGGAAGTTAAAGGTGCTCATGAAGAAGACTTCCAAGCTCTCTATTGCATTTCGACAAAATATTAATGACTACCAAGATTATATTCTTTGTACCAAGGAAGAACTTGATGGACTCTCAGAGCGCTTTATCGAATCGCTCCCACGTCACACTGATGGGCGATATATTGTATCGCTTCAGTATCCGCATATTTTTCCTTTCATGGCTGAAGCGACGAATCGAAAAAAGCGCGAAGAGTTGGCGCTTAAGAATCTGAAGAAAGGAGGGATGAAGAATTTGAAAATCATTGAAGAGCTTGTAGCGCTTCGTCATGAGATAGCAACGCTTCTTGGATATAAGCATCACGCTGACTTTCGTACAGAAACGAGAATGGCAAAGAGCGCACAAGCCGTAGATGAATTTCAGGGATCACTTCTTAAGACACTTGCTCCACTTACAAAGAAAGACACTGAAGCACTCCGAACACATGCGAAGTCACTCGGTATTAAGAAGCTTGAACATTATGATGTTGGGTACGTTGCAACAAGTCTAAAAAAGAAACACTACGATCTTGACCCAGAGACACTTCGTGCGTTTTTTCCACTCGAACATGTGAAGAAAGAGTTGTTTGCACTCTGCGAAGAATTGTTCTCTATTGTGATTGCAGAATACCCTATACCACTGTGGCATAAGGATGTGACGATGTATCAGATTAATGATGCTGACACCAATAACAAGCATGCACTTATCGGGTACTTCGCTATGGATCTATTCCCACGAGAGGGAAAGTATGGACACGCAGCAATGTTCGATGTTGTTGTCCCTCATGAAGCTGGGTACAAGACCGAGGAATACTCTGCGTCATTTTCTACAATGGTATGTAATTTCCCAGCACCAACAAAGAAAGGAAAGAAGGTAACACCGTCGCTCCTCTCGATTGGAGAAGTAGAAACACTCTTCCATGAGTTCGGTCATCTTCTTCACATGACACTTTCACGTGCTCGTCTCGAGTCACAAGCAGGTGCCAATGTCGCATGGGATTTCGTGGAGACCCCATCACAGATTATGGAGAACTGGGTATGGAATAAAGAAGTGCTTTCGCGACTCTCGAGACATTATGA
>CAZNVC010000013.1:0-23744 GCA_964576685.1 uncultured Candidatus Saccharibacteria bacterium | reverse complement strand
AACCGCCGACCTTTTCGTTACGAGTGAAATGCTCTACCAACTGAGCTACTCTGGCGTATTTATTTATAAATTTCGTAATTACAATACTACCATATATTCACTCGTAGCGAGTGAACTGACAGAAATTTCTTTGCCAACTGAGCTACTCTGGCGTATTTATTTATAAATTTCGTAATTACAATACTACCATACATTCACACGTAACGAGTGACTGTCAGAAATTTCTTTGTAACTGAACCACACTGGCGTAAATGTAGCTATCATACTACCACACCCCCTAAGAATACAAGAAGTGAACATGTTAGAACTCATAAATATACACAGTTCTCGCCAGTGCCTTATCGTCTCGATTAAGTGAGACACGTTCCTTTGGCTGTTTCATAGCAAATTGGAAATCAACAGAATATACTCTCGTTCCAGGCTGAAGCTCACTCTGAAATTTTGGGAGTAAAGCATCAAGAACTTTAGGAAAAAGATAGAGCGTAATATGTTGGGCGTGAGAAAAATCATGGTCAAACACATCACCAAACTCCAGATGGATACTAGAGGTCCGATGTTTCCTCGAGAAAAAACGTGTATAAAAATTACCAAGGAAAAACACAAGGAAATTTCTCTCAATCCCAATATAGGTCCCCTTCTTATGATAAAGCCAAAGAGTGCGAAGCACACGACCATCTCCAGCCCCTAGATCGTATATGATATCCTCATCTTTGATGACCATCATTCGTGCAAGTTGATGGAGAGCTGGAAAAGGTAGTGGTACATAAGGAGCACTTGGCCCTCCACGAGTTTTTATAAAAGTATAAAAAAGAGAAAATAGAAAAAGATATAAGCCGACAAGTAAACAACAAAAAATGATAACAAGAATAGCGAGGAGGAGCACAAGCGCGTAGACAAAAAGCATAGATAAATATTTACTAGTGTATTATGCCAACTCTCGAGATCACAATGCAGGAGCCAAGATCGGGAATCTCCGACAAGTTTCATGTCTCCGTCGCTCCATGAACTCGCCGGCCGTGGCTCGCTTGTTTTGGTTACTACAAAAACATAGCTCCGCCCTTCGATTCCCAACGAAAGCCAAGCGGTTTGCTTTACTATCTTGGTTCAGAAATTTTAAAACACTCCATGGCTGGAGTGTTTTAAAATTTCTGAGCCAAGATCGGGAATCGAACCCGAGACCTCTTCCTTACCATGGAAGTGCTCTACCGACTGAGCTATCTTGGCTTTTTACACACGATTCGTGATAAACACGTGCATAGGATTGTAACAAAAAAACACGTTTCCGGCTAGTTGATAGAAATAATCTTTGATGGTGAATGATGTCCGCTTACTATTCGTATCGAGGTGCTGGGAAATTCACGTCGAACAAGTTCAAGTACTCGAGTATTGGCCGCATTATTCTCTGCTGGAACCTTAACCCATACACGCCAAGAATCGTCACCCACCTTTTCAACTTTCTCTATTTTTGAATCAGGAATGACTTTAAGTTTTAAATACATGTTGACAATTATACCCCAATAATACAGTATAGGGGCAGGTTTTGAAACTGTTAGGGATATGACCATGAACACTTCAAGTTCTTTGCGCATTTTTGGTGAAGAAACTTCTAACTGGGAGTTTCTTGGTGGGTTAATCGACCCACGAGATGTAAAAGAAGGTCCATTTAAGCTCTACACAGACATGAGAGATTACCAGGCTTTTACCCTTCACAAAGAGCGTGTTGGGTTTCCTGGATGTATTGGTCTAAGAGAACAAAATTTATTTGACACCGATCGAGAAAGTCTTGAGTTTAATCTTTGGGAAAGAACTCCTCCACGAGATACGAAACGTGGGTATATTGATGTCTTTGAACGTAGACCGAACGTAAAAATTGTATGGACCATTGTTAAAGAAACACAAATGGGTTCGCCCACAAAAAACCCTTTGCCAAAACTTCAGAGTGTAGTGATTAGTATGGAACCAACTAACGTTCATTCCCCTGTTCTTGATTACTCACTTAAAATAATTAGCAAGGCACGCGAACTTTGGCCGAAAGAAAAATAATATCACAATTAAAAGAGGAGTCTAAGCTCCTCTTAATTTTTGCAAAAAAATTAATCTACATATTAACTATTTTCTTTCCTATCCTGTTCTCCTTCTTGGCACGGTACTCGTCTATCTCCTTATGATTTCCAGAAAGAAGCACTTTTGGGACTCGATACTTTTTTCCTTTATATTCATATATTTCTGGCCGCGCATAAATTTCGTGAGATGCAATACGTTTCTCTTCGAGAGAACATTCATCATGAAGCACCCCCTTTACTTGTCGCGCAATTGCATCAATACACACCATAGCAGGCAATTCTCCTCCTGTAAGCACGTACTCTCCTATACCCCATTCTTTGGCGTGTAAAATTTTTTTCACACGAGTATCAACTCCTTCATAACGTCCACAAATAAAAATAATATCTGTATAGCCTTTTGCTGTTTTTTGCGCTGAGGTGTTAGTAAATTTTTCTCCACCTGCATTAAAAATAACAATGAGTGTTTTACTCACCTTTCTTCGAGTAATGGTCTTTTGTATTTTTTCTACACAATTAAGGATCGGATCAACCCACATAACCATTCCAGGACCTCCACCGTATGGCTTCCCATCAACTCGTCGATGTTTATCGACAGTATACTCACGAAGTGGGTATGTCTTTACTTCAATGAGTTTATTTGCGATAGCTCGAGAAATAATTGATTCAGCAAAATAGCTAACGAACATGTCAGGAAAAATAGTGACCACATGAAATCGAAGTGGGGGCTGTTTCATCTTGACAATATAGCAGATTTATATCATATTATCAACTTTCTATTTGATTCACACACACTACAACAGCCACACGTTGTGTGGCTGTTATAGTGTGATAACTAGTGTCAATTAATTACAAACTCTTCAAGTCATTCATTACTGCATCAACATCGGTTGTGTCATATCGTGGCATATATGACTGTGAAGCCTCACCTCCTGCAGGAATACCATTAACATATGATCTTCCATCTGGCTCATTAATCTTGAGATTAACACGCGCATTATTCTTCATACCAACAACACGAAGAAGTGTACGAAGCGCTTTTGCAGTTGCGCCATCACGCCCGATAATCTTCCCCATGTCTGAAGCATCAACATCAAGCGTAATAAGTACCCCCATCTCGTCGACCCTTCTTTCAACTTTCACCTTATCTGGATTATCTACTAAAGCTTTCACTACGTATTCAACAAATTCTTGATCTTTCATATTGTATTGTTATTGTTCTATATCTTACAGTGTAACAACGAGTACAGGATTATAACTAAAAGTTATTCACAGCACGAAATAGATGACAGACTGACAGATAACAGAACACCGAGAAACAACACTTCCAGAGAAAAATACCTTATAGTATTTTTCTGTTGTCTGTCAATCCGTACTCTGTAATCTATTTTGCTACCTCTTTTTTCTGTGGAGTTTTCTTTGGGAGAACGTTTATCTTCTTTCCCTTAAGTACCCCTTTAGTAACGAGAAGATTGTACACAGTAGGAGACACTTGGGCACCTACAGACATCCAATGCTTTACTCGATCAGCTTTCGCTTCGAAGAGGCCAGCCTTAACATTATATGTTCCAATAATCTCAGCAAACTGAGATGTTTTTGGCTTAAGGGTACTTTCTGTAACAATTAAGCGGAAATGTGGGTCATTCTTGCGGCCTGTGCGCTGTAATCTGATTTTTAACATGAGACGTATTCTACCACAATCTTCGAAAAAAGAAAAGTCTCCTTATCTAGCCACTCCTTTTCTGCCTTTACTTTTTCTTCTTATAATATTCCTCTACAAGATAACTTACTTTATCAACTAATTGTTTCCCCGAATAATCAACTTTAAGGAGCACATCTTCAGCTCCCTCTTTAATGACACGATTGATTGTCTCAACATCAGAAATATTAGAACAAACAATCACTGGAATGGATAACCCTCCGGTATCTTTCACCTTTTTCAGGAAGCCAAAACCATCCATCCCTGGCATCATAAGATCCAGCAAAATAACATCTGGCATTACTTTAGCAACACCTTCAACCCCTTCAAGTCCATTCCCTTCCAAAACAACCTCATAGCCATATTTCTCAAAACTGTGCTTATAGATTTCTTGAAGATCTTTATTATCCTCAATAATCATAATTTTTTTCTTATCTTTTAGCATACTATACAATGTTTTTGCTGGTAATTATCCCCGCTGTACCTCAGGAAGCTGAATATAGAACTGTGCCCCCTTATTTTTCCCTTCCGACTCTGCCCAAATTTTTCCCTGTTGAGCCTCGGTGAATTTCTTTGCCAAATACAGACCGATACCACTTCCCAAAATATTCACTTTCTGTAAATCTGCTCGTGAGAATTCTTTGAAAAGAGACGGCATGATTTCTTTATCTATCCCTACACCGGTATCGGCTATCCTAATGGTAGCATATCCGTGTTCACTTTTAAGAGAGATAGATACGGACCCTTTTGGAGTGTATTTAATCGCATTATCGAGGATATTAATAAGCACTTCTTTTAATTTTGCCTGATCTGCATAGACAGTAAACTTATGCACTGAGCGTATCGATTTTGTAATCTTCAGACCCTTTTGTTCTGCGTGAATCTGAAATATAGCGAGTACTTCGTTTACAACGTTCTTTACATCGAACTTCGTCGGCACATACTCCAGTTGTCCAAGTTCGATTTTAGATTTATCAAGATATTCAGTAAGAAGAGTTGTAACATCATTCCCGGCTATCATAATTTTTTGAAGTAAATCTTTTATCTCCTTACTAATCTCACCCTTATCACCATCAAGAAGCATAGTCGCGTAGCCTCTCATCACTGTAATAGGTGTACGTATTTCATGGGTAGCAAAACTCATGAGTTCAGATTTCTGCTCATTAGCTAACTCTATTTCGAAGGTATTCTTCACAAGTTGAATACCTATAATAATAGTGAGCAAAAAGACAACAACTCGAAGAAGAAGTTGTTCGATGGTTTCTGCAAAAACAAGTTCAATAAGAGAAACAGTGCAAAGGAAGAATGTAAAAAGTCCAGCAAAAATATTTTTAACGTGGAAAAGTTCGACAATATAAATTGCGTATGCAGTAAATACAATAACAGGGAAAATAAAGAGTGCTCCGTATGGTACAAAGTTGAAATTCTTAAATCCAATAGGAAGTATAAAACTAAAGAGAAGGAGGAGTCCGGCGGTAAGTGACATACCTGTAAACATGAGCATTACCTGCCTACGCTCATCACCCTTTGTCTGTCCAATACGTCTAAAGAGTGTATAGATTCCTGCGGTAAAGAAACTTATCGTAACAACCGCCCCCAAGATAATTCCCTGGCTCTTCTCTGGGTTAGTAACTTCATCGACAGGAATAAGACTACTCACCTGTTGAAATACAAACGGGATAAGAAGAAGCGATGAACTAAAAAATGCGAGTGGAAGGAGTGCATATCTATGCCATATTGGAAGTACTTTTCGTTCTGCTGGGAATACATACGCCAATTGAAAGAATGCATATGCATGCCAGATTGTTAGAAAGATATGGAATCGTAGTGCAAGGAGAGATTCTGTAGGATTATCAAATTTATACAAAAAATAATTAGAGAGCCCCCAAAAAATTGTAACAAAAGAAAAGAAGAAGAAGCTCCTGCTGGTGATACTATGCTTACTTCTAAAAAATACAATTCCAGAGAGGGCAAGAATTCCTATTACCGCTATAATCACACCAATAAGATCGAAGTGTAGTTGATCTAAAAAAGAAAGAGAATCCATAAAGTATCGCAAAAATAAATTTATTTCCGTATGTACTTTAAGTATATATGGTAACTATGAAAATAAGGTGTGTGTAACTGAGAAATAAAGGACCCTTGCAGCAAGCTGACGAAGTATTAATTACAGAGAATTCGCTTCGCTTATACAGAACAGAGCAAGCTCCGAAGTATTTATATCCTTTTTAACTCCTTTGCTCGGAAGTGTAAAAGATTACTCTTTGACTTCACTCGCTCTATGTCGTTAATATAATCGTAGACGTATACTACAAAAAATTAAACACCCCACTTACTCCTCATAACTAGAGACTAATGACCTGCGACAGTACCACCTGTAGTCTTATGCTTACTCTTGCTCTCGTTTAAAATTAAATCAACTTTTTGTACTAATTCTTTTCCTGAATAGTTCACCTTAAGTAGTACCGCGGTTGCCCCCGATGCAAACGCTTTATCATATGTCTCCTTGTCTGAAAGATTAGAACACACCACAACAGGAATAGTGACGCTTGTGTTTTCTTTCATTGCCTTAAGAAAAGCAAAACCGTCCATGTTCGGCATCATCACATCAAGCAAAATAATATCTGGCTTCTTCTCGACAACACTAGAAATTCCAGAAAGTCCGTCACCTTCAAGTATCACCTCATACCCCGCGGCTTGAAAGTTAAGTGTATAAATATCTTGGATACTCTTATCATCCTCGATAATCATTATCTTCTTCGTCGTATTCATAGTTAACAATATAATAGCTCTTCTTGGTGTCTATAGCAATATAGAAACCTTATTATTAAAAAATAATTACTTCGTATACGGCAAAATAACTGAAAATACTGTTCCTTTGTCAGTTCCGTCTGATGTGGCATTAATTTCCCCTTGGTGAGCTTTCACAATCTCTTGTGCAAGATAGAGCCCAAGTCCTGATCCTCCACTATTAAGTGCACCACCTTCTCCTCTTCCAAATTTAGTGAAAAGTTTTTTCTTTGTCTCTTCACTGATCCCAACACCAGAATCTGCCACCGCAAAGGTAATCACCTTTTCATTTTCATCCTTAACAAGAGACACTTTAATAAATCCTTCTTTAGTATATTTGATACTATTATCGATTAGATTTAGGAACACCTGCTTAAGTTTCACCCCATCGGCATTAACCATGCACTCTTTCTCCTCGATTGCGGTCATAAAAGTAAGATGTTTATCTTCGGCGACAAGTCTCATATCACTCGCCAAGTCCTCAACAATTTGTTTCACATTGGTTGGTTCAAAAATATACTTCATTCCCCCTTGTTCTATCTTGGTGACATTAAGGAAATCTTCAACAACAGAAGCGAGCCCTTGTGCTGAGGCGTAAATGTGTCGAGTAATTTCCTGTTGCTTTGGATTCATTTCTCCAACAACTCCATCAGTAAGTGTTGAAGCATACCCCTTAATGACAGTAAGCGGACTACGGAGCTGATGTGATGCAAGCGAGATGAACTCTGACTTAAGTTTATCGAGTGACTTCAGTTGACTGTTCGCATCTTCTAACTTCTCTGTGATCTTTTCCAACATAAAAATGTTTTTTACAAACTGAATACTAATGAGAAGCACAAACAAGAAGATACCTGAACGTAAGATAAGCTGTCCATACGTTTCTGCAAAAATAATTTCAACAAAGGTGGCGACACACAAAAAGAACGCCATGAGCGTGGAACCAAAATTAATCACACGAAATGTTTTATGTCTAAAGATGGCGTATGCAGTAAAGGCAGAAAATGGAAAAATCGTCACGGCTCCAAGCGGGATGAAACGAATCACTTGAAATACTGCAGGCAAAATAAGATTAAAAGCAAACAACAACCCAAAAGTAATAAGTGCCCCGATTAATATCAACACATAAGGCTTTCTATCTCCTTTTGCCTTGATAATCCTTCTCACAAGAAACGAGAAGCTAGCGATAATAAGCGCACATGCTGTGATCACAAAAACAATGATTCCTTTCTCAACTACTGGTTCAGGGGCACCATTTTGTGCAGAAATAGTGACACTAGAAAAAACAAGCTTACCTAATAGTGTCCACAGTGATATCACGATCACATACGGGGTGAGAACATACTTATACCAAACCGGAAAAGAGATTCGCTCTTTAGGAAAAACATACAAGAAATTAAAGAAGGTAAAGGAATGCCAGAATGCTAGAAATATAACAATCCTCCACAGCATAAGCATAAGCTCAGGGTCAGTCGTCTGATAACTGATATAGTTAAAAAAACTCCACAGCATGGTGACCGCACAGAAGACTAAGAAGGATATGTTAGTGATGCTTTTTGTGTTACTAATATAGACAATGAACCCAAGAAGCGCAATTGCTGCGATAGTAATACCCACACTGAGAAGGTCGAGATTGGTGAAGGTGAGGCTTTGTGTTAATGCTAACAACTCTTTCATACGCTTAAGTATACTATTGCTAAGCTAAATACTGTACTCAATTACTGGTGGAAGCCGTTTTGCTACCGCAGTTGGCGAATCAGCCTTCCCCATTCTAAAAATAAATCCTATTCGTTTTTCTCCTGGAGCTACGGTATTCAGAATAACGTTATACGCCTCTCGAATGATGTTGTTGTGTTTGTGTGCAAATTCCTTGTCTCCATATTCTTCAATAGTACTCATAAGATAAAGTGTCCCGTTACAAGGATGCATAGCGATCCCGAGTTTCGTAGCAGTGAGCCATAGTCTTTGCATAGTCATTCCCATGTGCACATACTCAAGAGAGGTACCTCCTTTTTTCATCATAATCACTCCGAATGCACCACCAAAAGCATATTTTTCTCCGTTTTCCTTACTAATCATCATAGAAACTTTTAAGAGCGCATTAAAGCAAGTTAGTAGGAACCAGTTTTTAAAAAGCTTTACCGCTTTTAGTTGATGAGGAAGGAACTCAAGTGTATCAATATAAAAACCTCCGGCCTTCTCCTCATCTGCTTTATCCCAAAGAATATGATCATAGAAAAAGTCATGCATCTTTTTATTTTCAAACAATACCTTCTCGTGCACAGCAAGTGCTTTTCCTAGAGCCTGCATATGCGCTTCATTATCAATAATAGTGAAAGTATTATAAGAGAGACTTTCTACTGCTTTTACTAGTTCGCTCTTTTCATTGTCTGAGAGCGTTTCTTTTTTAAAATCCTTTCGGTTGGTGCACCTCGTGTGTATCACATCATAGAGTAAAGAAGTGACACCATCACCTTGCTCAAAGACAATATCTGCCACATGGGTCTCATCATGTGGATTTGGAAATAACGCAATGGATGCAACGTATCCATGATGACGTGCGCTTAATGAAATATTTTCAAGAAGTGCACCATGAGCCATATAGGATCCCCGTTGCTTAGTGTTATACAACGACATGTCTGCCTCTGGAACATTGAACACACTAACCTTATTTTCCTTCACTCTAAATTTCCATGGCTGACAATTTTCACCTGAAGGAGCCTTGACCCCGTCTTCTAAGATTGCTACGAGAGGAAGTGACATATCCATTAGATTTGATTAAAGACCAAATATTTTTCTAAAAGTATCAGCAGCGTTAGCGCGTCTCTTTGTTTCTTCTTCTGAAGAATAATTAGGAATCAACTTTTCATCAAGCGAGATAAGTGCACGATTATTTTCAAGCAATTGCCCATTTAAAATCTTTCGTACACAGTACGCAACTGCAGCACCATTAATGAGTGCCGCGCCACCAAGTTGAGGCCATGACACAATTGTCTTCCCCATTTCAAGGAGTGACTCCTGCATCTTGATGGTCACATTTTCTGGGCCAACACATTTTGTTGCCATTTTCCCAATACCAAATTTATCCAATTTCGAAAGTGACTCATAGGAAATATCGTCCCCCATCCTTCCGTGAAAATAAGTAATATTGTCTTCAATGTCATATCGCTCTACGTCAACCACTGCATTGTCTCCGTTGTCGGTTGCCATAAGTACCGGCACTTTGTATTCTTTTGCTTTTTCACGAATGAGATATTTTACTGCAATATTATCAAGTTCATCAATCATTACATCCACCCCTTTGAAAAAGGCATCAATATTCTCTGGGTGTACACCTTCACTGAAGAGCTCTACATGAGCGTATGGATTGATTTCATAAATTCTACGTGCAGCCATTTCGACCTTCAACACACCAAGATCATCAACCCCCATCAAAATTCTGTTAGTATTCGATAGAGCTAGTCTATCCATATCTGCAAGTTTAATGTGCTTAGCACCACCTTGCAATACAAGAGCAAAAGCAACACTTGAACCAACACTCAGTCCACCAATAGCAACACATGCATTATAAAACTTCGACTGCTCCTCTCGTGAAATTAGATTCATGTTACGGGCGCTTCTCACTAACTGAAAATCATCCTCTTTAAGGATATGAACAAGTTTTGAGGACCATGGGAAGTAGACCCAATTACCATCTTGATACAAGGGCTTATCTTTTTGGAGAGCGTGATAATATTCTTTAAATTCTTCTTTAAAGGACGGAGTGTATACTTTTGTTGGGTTTTTTACACCAAAAAGTTCAAGGTGCTGTTCCTCATAGTCATCGCTTGTTGCTTGAATCTTACCTTCCGATATAAGACGATGTACCTTTTCTTGATCGGAAGGATTAGCCAGATCAAAAATGGTAGGAGAAGGCGCTGCAGTATCTCTCTTGTCTAATAATAGAGTTTCAAGTGATTGGTTCATGGTAGATGCTTACACAACTTAATAAGTGTTACCTTAATAATATCACGCCCACTTGAAAACTATGTTGCAATACAGTGAAAAACTCAGTTATCGAGTAGTATCCTTCTTTACCCACTTTTGTTTTGCCCCTCCAAAAAAGTGTGTCACATCCCCATATGGCCAAAAAACCAACTTTGGATATTTTTTTCTACCAAGAGACTCTGATATTTTTTTATACTCTGCACTTTGATCTAGGAGCGTCGCATGAATTAATTGTGAGATATGAGAACGAAGTGACTTAGTAATTTTTTGTCCTTGTTTTGCTTCAATATTAATCTCAAGATACTGGTTTTCGTTATCATCATTTTTTGTATACATTGTAAATTTCCCTGTTATGTACGCACGGAGAGACTCATGAGCAAGGGCTTTCTTAATATACTCCGGATAGATAAGCGCTCCGTAGAAGCTTGCAGAAAAATCAGAACGTTCATACACATATACAAATGGAAGCTCAGTAATCGTATCTTCGATATGCGCATTCTTAATTTCACGCGCAAGATCAACTCCTTCTTCTTTACATATCGTAAGCACCTCATCATAACTGAGCACCCCACCATTGTCCCCTATTTCATATCGCACAAGAGGAAGTGCATTATCACCTGTGCAATATATTGAATTATTCTTTGATTCAAAATTAATAAACCATGGCACATACTGTGCAAGTGTTGGGAGTCTCGTTGCTTGTCCGAACAATCGGACGTAGAGTTTTTGATTTGAAATGGCAAGCCGCCTGAGCAATATACACAGTGGTGTCTCTTCCGCCATAGTACCTAGATCTGCACTTCCATAAATATTCATTGTGTCTCGATACACATCGCGTATTCCTGCCTCTTCTACTATATAGTCACGAAATGTTTCAGAAAAACTTTCTGCAGCAAAAATAATCTTCATCGAATAATTGCTCCACATAATCCCGTTTGCTTTTCCATCATCAATAAGATCTTTGATAAAAGGAGGGTACCCACAGAGAATAATCGTATCGTATTTATCTCCTATATTCTTGAATGTTTGATATGCTTCCTTTTTATTGATTCCCGGAGTAATAATAGAAAGTGAATATCCTCGTTCTCCAATATACTTAAATGCCTGATAGGTAATAAGCCCACCAATCCAGACTCCCATACCAAAACAATCAATCACGAGTGTTGATTTATTTTTTGCAACTTTACTTGAAGTGAGGAAAAGTTGATGACATATAGAAGATTGGATGTCGATGCGAGGTACCCTAGGAAAATAAAAAGGTTCCCCTGTCGAACCAGACGTTGAAGTCATCACAAGTGAAGCATGAGAAAAAACTGATTGCTTACAGAGTTCTTTCCAAGGATGTGCCCGTAAATAATTCTTTTTATTCACAGACGGAATAGCATCAAATGCTTTTCCTGAAGTAATAGTAGCTGGATTAATTTTTGAACTGGTAAGAAATTTTTTATATGCAGGTACAGTACGACATGCTTCCTTAAAAATTGCCAAAAGTTGTTTTTCTTGAATCTTTGACCATTCCTTACTTTTCTTGGAATGAATTTCAACCAAAATACCATCGAACACGGTTTCGAGATTTTTTACATCTGAAATTTCTGGAAGAATCGATTTCATGAAGGTTACAGAATAAGTGGTGTATAGTGTATTCCTAATAGAAGGGATACACAATGGATAGCATTGACTGGTAAAGCGTTATGCGACAAGTATGTAGTCAATCACACGAAGATCGAGATTAGCATTTTTTACTCGTATCTTCACTGGGGTGCCTATTTTATATTCAACTCCTGTTCGCTCACCAAAGACACGACCACCTTTTTGATCAAAGTTATAAAAATCATCACCAAGATCACGAAGCCGTATCATCCCTTCACATTTGCTTTTCTTCTCTTCAACAAAAATTCCCCACTCCGACACTCCTGAAACCATTCCATCAAACTCTTCACCTATACGGTACGACATATATTCCACCTGCTTATACTTGATACTTCCACGCTCCGCATCTGATGCTTCTTTTTCACGTCGAGACGCCTGAAGACAGAGACTTTCGTAAAAACCACGTTCTTCCACCTTTGGGTAATCTCCTCCTAATACGCGCATAAGGAGACGATGAGTGAGCACATCAGGATAACGACGAATAGGAGAAGTAAAGTGCGAGTAGTGATCAAAGGCAAGACCGTAGTGTCCAACATTCTTAGTACTGTAAATAGCCTTTGCCATAGCACGTGTGATATGCACTTGAAGAAGAGCTTTTTCTGGTCTGTCCCCCATCTTGAGAAGGAGATCATTCAAATCTTTTGATGGGATAAGACCATCCATGAAGCGCACATGGTACCCAAGCCCTCGTATATAGAGATCGAGGTCATGCATACGGTCAGCGTCGGGTTTATCATGAATACGATAAATACAAATTGCGTTCCCTTCACCATTAGTCTCCTCTTGTTTTTTGGTAATAAAACGGCTTACGTATTTATTTGCAAGGAGCATGTACTCTTCAATCATCTTGTGCGTATCACCACGGGTCTTTACATACACATCAATCGGCACCCCTTTCTCATCTAATTTAAATTTAACCTCTTCAGTCTCAAGCGAGAGAGCCCCCTCTTCAAAACGTGTTTTATTGAGTTTCTTAGCGATGGTATTGAGAATATTCAACTCTTCGTAGAAATCCCCCTGCTTACTATCAAGTGTCATCTGTGCGTCTTCATAGGTGTATCGTCTATGAGAATTAATAAGCGCTCGTCCATACCACTCATTATGAACAGCCCCCTCATCATCAATCTCAAGCACTGCTGACATCACCAATCTATCCTCACCTTGCACCAGAGAACAAAGATCATTAGACAAAACTTCAGGGAGCATTGGAATACATCGATCTACCAAATAGACAGATGTCTCTCGTGCGATCGCTTCAGCATCAAGCGCAGTTCCTGGTCGCACATAGTACGAAACATCTGCAATATGAATACCAACCTCATAATGACCGTTGTCTAATTTTTGGAAAGAAATCGCATCATCAAAATCTTTTGCATCAATTGGGTCAATCGTAAATGTTGGTACCTGTCGAAAATCTCTTCTGTCTTTTTTATCTTCTTCTGTAATCCCTTTCTTCTTGATAGCTTCTGCTTCATCATTCACTTCTTGTGCATGTTCATCTGAGAACCCACGCTCAAGAGCATATGCAAGCATTTCTGCATCGTTGTCCCCTGGCTTCCCTAAAACCTTAGTCACTTCTCCTACAGGAGACTTATTTGCATCATGCCAATCAGTAATGGCCACAATAACCTTGTCCCCTACTACCCCGCCGTCACATTTATCTCCCGGAATAATCACATCGGTATACATTCGCTTATCATCAGGAACAAAAAAAGTAATACCATTTTCTTGTTCGAGTACCCCTGCGTACCCTTTTCTACCACGCTCAACAATCTTTCGAACAATACCATAAAACTCATCAATATCTTTCTGATTTTTTTTCTTACCGAGAAGCTCTACCTCAACAATATCATGGTGAAGCGCAGTATGAAGTTGATCGTGTGGCACAAAAATTGCCCCTTCATTCTCAAGGTCTGGCACCCTCACGTATCCATCTTTTTTGGAAGTAATACTTACTTGTCCTGTATAAAGTCGTTGCATATTGTGATACTATACCACGAAAAGCTATATTAGAAACCAATCTAGTTTTATTCTTCAAAAGTGAACCATCTTGTTACGACACCAAGTAAGGGGTTTACTTTTCTTCCGTGGCCATTGTTTGACTTCCGTATTCCATAGAGGTAGAGTTACGGTACTTGTTACAAGCATTGTAAACAAGAACACAAAGAGGTTTCTACCTCATTACAGAAAGGGTTCTTTGTGAGCACCATCACGATCACATACACTCTCCCACTAACAACACTTAGTGGCACAGATCTCGAAGAATCGAGGAAACGTCAAGCTTTTGTCCATGAAGTTATCCTTCTCACCCTTGAAGGGTTCTCTGAAGAAATTCTTGGATTTATAAGCCACGTAGCAGTAAAAGCAGAAGCGCCTCCCGACGATTTTATGGTGACATTTGTTCTTGAAGAAAGACTTAAGTCCCCATATTCTGATCATGAAAAATGGAAAGAACATGCTGGCGCAAAGCTCACTGCCATTTCGGCAAAAAATAAAAGTGATGCGGTATATCTTCTAAATTTTGCAATTGGCACCGCCCTTAAGGAGCGTGCTGCACGATTCGAAAGATATGCCCACGCTTTGCAAACACTTGCACAACAAACTTTCACCGACTAAAAAAGTACCTGCGGCACATCAGTGCTCCGCAGGTTTTTCTTTATCTGTTAAAAGTAAACCCCGTACACTAAGAAAATGTACGGGGTGAATTATTTGAAAAATCATTCTTTAAAAAAGACAAACGCTCCGTCATTATCCCAAGTATCGTGAGGATGGTCATAACGAACATCCACAACCAAATGATTATTATCAGGTCGCACATACAGAACATTAGCGCCACCTTCACAATCAAGAATGGGGACATGGAGTACAGTAACATACCGAACTCCAATTGATTTCAGTTTGCTTACTGTGAGACATTCACAAAGCGCAAGCGCAAGCTCAGCACAAAGACCTTCAACCGCTTGCGCCCCAAGTGAATGCTTAGCGAAGGACTGTATTGCTGGAGTTTTTCGTGTAACATAAGACGGAATTTTCTTCCCACACAAAAGTGTGACTTTATATTTTTTACCAGCGACAAGGCGATGGTTCGTGTCATAGTCTAACCTAAGAAGAACCTCCTGTGCTTCTGGAGATATCTTGTGCCCGCATGTTTTGTACCGTTTAGCCCAACCACTCCCTTCAATATCTGCCCCAACGACAGTAAAAGTTTTTTGACTGCCCATTGTTTGAAATCCTCTGAAAGATTTTATTGTTAACTCTAAAAGAACGCTAATTCGTACTTTACAAAATATCATATTCACAAAAAATCAACAAGAAGCGAGCACTGTAGCACTCTATGAGATCCTTTGTATAAAAAGGAAACCGCTTGTCTGTGTCTAGCACAATACAAGCGGTAGTTGTTATTTCACATTCATTGCAAAGATTCATTG
The DNA here is from genome assembly GCA_964576685.1 of uncultured Candidatus Saccharibacteria bacterium. Lineage (GTDB taxonomy): Bacteria > Patescibacteriota > Minisyncoccia > Phycocordibacterales > UBA5272 > UBA11704. The sequence goes on along the minus strand of CAZNVC010000013.1, from coordinate 8,133 downwards.
GAACAAAAAGTAAATACTTGAGCATCTGTCTGCTTGTGGGCACGGGTTGATGAGAGCACCCGGGTAAGTTTTTGGATATTGTGCCCAATGTCTCGATAAAGCTCTGCCTCACCTTTATGTCGCAACTGTTCACACACTTCTGCTAGATCAAAGAAACACACCTTACTCATTTCCATGAAGTATGAAGATGACACATTGAGTCTTTTTGCTCGCTCAGGAAAAAGTCCCGCAAGGAGAAGTCCAGCATCTCCTGCATCACTTAATGCAAGTTTTCTATGGCGTGGGCCAAAACAAAAACTCTCAAGATATGCGAGCGCAAGCGTGATACTCACAAGCTCACACCGCGTTACAAATCGCTGGAGCGCAAATGCGAGGTACGCTTCTTGATCTTCAGAAAGAACAATAGAGGATTGTGTCTGTCCTTCTTTGAGGAGATTCTGCCACAGCTCATTCCTCTTCATTTCTACATACATCATGACCCCTCTCCTTCATGAAATCAGTTACTTACAGAAGAATATGCTAATTAAAGAAAAAATACAAGTGTGAGAAAATGACGTGGTTTGCGAAGCAAACCACGTCATTTTATCTACTATCTTCTTTATTCTATCAATATTCTATTTCACTACTCCACCAATTTCTCTGCCTCTTTAAAATTAATTGAGAGCAACTTACTTCCACCATCCACTCCAATAGTTACCCCATAGAGCATATCGCAGTGATTCATTGTCTCGCGGTTATGAGTGATGACGAGTAACTTACTGTGTGCTGAAAGACGTGTAAGCATCGCTCCGTACTTACGAGCATTTGATTCATCAAGAGGAGCGTCAGTTTCATCGAGTACCATAAATGGTGGTGGAGTAATCGCACTCATCGCAAAGAGAAGCGCAATCGACACGAGTGCTCGCTCCCCTCCTGAGAACATACTGATTTCTTTTACTTTTTTATTAGGAAGACTTACATCAAGATCAATTCCTCTTTCTTCTGTTTCGTTCCCATCATCATCAATCTTTACACTTTTTACCACAGACAGCTTTGCTTTTCCTCCAATGAATACCTCACCAAAGAACTCGTTAAATACCTTCGACACCTCTTCTACTCCAGAAGAAAATCGTTCTGAAAGAGTGATCGTAAGTTCATCGATGAGTATGAGAAGCTTTTCTTCACTTTGCTTAATATCTGCAAGCTCTTTCGTAAGATATTCATCACGCTCTTTAGTCGTCTTGTATTCTGCTATCACCTCTTCCTTATTAGGGACACCAGCTTCTTCAATACGAAGCTTGGAACGCTCAATAGCTCGCATGAGATCTTGTTTCTTCGTATCTCGATACTTTGCGTCCGGTGTTGCAGTCTTGTAATCAAGCAGCACTCGTCCAACAATCATTACCCCTTCTTGAAGAAGGGCTTGATAATGGTCTGTACGAAGTGCAAGTTCACTCTCCTCCTGACGACGTAATGAAATTGTACTCTCTAGTTCACGAAGTTTACTTTCAAGCAGCATTACTTTCTTTTCTTCTTCATGGGCCGTGGTACGCTTCACTTCAACTTCTGTATCAAGAGCAACAAGTGCATTACTAAGCGTGGTAAGTTCATGAGAAAGTGTCACGAGCGTTGCTTCGTGCTCGGTGATAGCATATGTGAGCGTATCTATTTCTTTTTTGAGATCATCTTTTTTAGAAGTGTCGACACTTGTGTACTTATGGAAAAATGTGCTCGAGGCGTTTTTAATCTCATCGGTGGTGGCTCGTGCACGTTCTATGTCAGCAAGAGAAAGCGCGTGAGTGAGTGATGTTAAACCGTTAGTAATGTTAGTATATCCAGTTCGTAGTTCGTGGATAGGGATAGTGGTTGATGTTGCTTCTCTATCTTTTGCTAATTCTTTTTCGAAAAATGATTTTTCTCCTTCAAGACGACCAAGGGTCTTGATAATCTGATCCTTACGTTTTAGAAGCACCTGCTCCTCAGCCTGAAGACGTTCTTTCTCTGCTTTTACCCCATCTTCTCCATCACTCTTTTCATCTTCTTTTTGTTCTTTTAAAATGACCAATTCTTTTTCAATTGATTGGGTTACGAGCAGGAGTGATTCTGATGTTCCTTGTTCATGGATACGTTCACGAAGCGCCTGCACTTCAACATCTTCTTTATGGAAATAGGAAATAAGTAGTGTATGAAGATTCTTTCGTTCTTCTTCTTGGGATTCAATTTTCTTTACCTGACGCTCAAGATGTTGTAAATGTGGTTTGATTTCAGTACGAAGAAGTTCCACTTCACGCACATGAGTCTTTACACGTTCAAGCTTACGCGCACTTTCATTTAACCGCATATGATACACACGAAGACCAAGTGCATCTTCAAGTGCCTCCTTTCTATCGCGGGGCGAAGCAAGTAATATTCTATCTGCTTCACCTTGGTTGATGATTGTGTGGGCACTTCCACCAATGCCTGCAAATGACAAAAGTTCTTGAACATCTTTGAGACGAACCTTTGCGTCGTTTAGTGTGTAGTCACTTGTTCCGTCAGCATAGATAGTACGAGAAAGAGTGAGTTGATCATAGACAAGATATGGAGCGAGTGAATCACTAATGTGGGTTACATCTTTTTGTGCTCCATCTCTTTTCTTATTATCAATAACCATCGTGACTGACGCACGTGACATAGGAGCTAAATGTTCAGATCCTTTGAAAATAACATCTGCACCGATTTTGCCACGCATGCTTTTCATGGACTGTTCGCCAAGTACGAAACGAATTGACTCTGCAATGTTAGATTTCCCCGATCCGTTTGGACCAACAACTCCCGTTACTTGCTCTGTGACGTCAATGGTGGTTTTTTTGGCAAATGACTTGAAGCCGTGAATGATGATGTGGGAGAGGCGCATGGAAGAATAGAGCACAGAAGACAGATAACAGAACACAGACTAATATAATTCATGATCATACATATAGTCTGTTGTCTGTCATCTGAGCCCCGTTGTTCCTTAATTGTAACACAAGAGAAAGTCGTAGGAGTGTGTATGAAGGGTGCTATACTTTAGATAACTTCATGAAAGAGTATTCGTTTACCACCTATAATATCTTCAAGGCGCATTTTCCTTTCGTGCGTCAAAATATCGGCACCCTTTGCACGAAGAATGATTTTGTTGCCCTTCAAGAATGGGTGAGTAACCTACATATTCGAGATGACGAACATATCGTCACCTGCCCGACTTTTATTCTCCCCTTCCGTAATGTGAAGACCGGCACCGCAACTATCTCTCGACATACACCAACTGATGTCATGCAACTTCACTCCCGCGAACGTGAACTTGGTATCACTACTCACAAGAGTATGCTTGTGACCGCGTACACACTGCATGATGGTACAACACTTCATATTGCTAATATTCACTCACTTAATTTTGTAACGAATGGAGCTTGGAAAAAGCAGATCGATTATTTCGTTAATTTTCTTCCACGAACTGGTCCACTTATTTTTGCTGGCGACTTCAATACATGGAATCCGTGGCGTTTTGATTATTTAGAGGAAGCGCTTAAAAAAATTCATCTCCATTACGCTCACTATGATCACAACATTATTATGCGCCTTGATCATATCTTTACCCGCGGACTGGAAGTGCTCGAAACAAAAGAAGACGACAACATGCATACCTCGGACCATTATCCAATAACCCTAAAATTCAGGATAAAAACATAAGACCAAAAAACCGCTTCGCTGTTAAGATAATAAGATTGGACCCCTTCGTCTTAATGTCTTACTATCCTAACTGTCTTACATTCTGTGTTACACTAAATCTCTATGACTATTCTGCAATCAATTATCTTAGGTGTTACTGAAGGACTCACCGAGTTTCTTCCTATTTCTTCTACTGGGCATATGGTGCTTGTCTCCCATTTTCTTCATATTCTTGATTCGGCGACACTCACCACCTATGAGATAGTGGTACAGCTCGGGGCAATTCTCGCTGTAGTCGTCTCGTATCATAAGAAACTTTTTAAATTAGAAATGATGAAGAAGTTGATTGTTGCGTTCATCCCAACTGGTATTGCAGGAGTCGTTATTTTCCCATATATTAAACATCTCCTTGATAGCCCAAAACTAGTTGCGCTAACACTTCTTCTTGGTGGTGTTGCTATTCTTTTTGTCGAGAAGCATTACAAACGACATCTTGATAGTGGTAAGGTACCAGATACCGGGGATATCTCGTATACGCACGCGTTCCTTCTTGGATGCTTCCAAGCTATTTCTATTATTCCTGGCGTGTCACGCTCTGGTGCGGTGATTGTCGGTGGGCTCACTCAGAAACTTTCTCGCAAGATGCTCGTGGAATTCTCATTCCTTCTTGCGGTACCAACGATGGTTGTTGCAACACTCTATACAATAGTAAAAAAACACAATGAACTTTCTATGAGCTCTCTTAGTCCTATTGTCGTTGGCACCATCGTTTCCTTTGTCGTTGCCTTTGCGGTTATCCGTCTTGCGCTTGCATATATTCGGCGACATTCATTTAACATCTTTGGTTGGTATCGTATTGTAATCGGGATTATTTTGTTAATTGTGCTTTGGTAGAAAAATACAGCCGGTAGCTTTTAGCCAGTAGCTTGTTGCCTAATACAAAAAAGAAAAACCGCATCGAGGGATGCGGTTGTATAAGTAACACTGAGAAGCAGTCTAAAGAATGAGATCACTCTCTTCTTCGAGCTTATACCCGAGAATGGTTTTCCCCCGAAACTTCTCATCAGGATGTTCTGTGCAGAAAATCTCATCAAGAAAATATCCATCCTCGTCATCAAAGGAAATCTTTACCTCAACATCAGATTTCTGATGACCTGTATGTTCTAAAGTGCAGACAGCAAATCGTTGACCAATGCACTTTCCTGACCTTGCAATAGCATCGAGAGGAAGGAGGTCCATTTTTTCAAAACGATAATCGATGAGACTACTTGCAAAATCCTTGAGATCCTTCAATACTTTCCTTCTGTATTGGCGGTGATGTTTTTGTATTTCAGCTTCACCTTCTACTGGATATTTTTCGCATACCTCCTTCTCGTAACCATCCCATTCGTAAGGAAGCAAGAATGGATCGGAGTCGTCGAGGAAATAACGTTTTTGTATTACTTCGGGCAAATTACCCATAATGAGAGCAATCATAACCTCCAGAACCCTGGAGGAGAAGTGGTCAAATGAGTAATTCATTTCATGTTCCTTGTCAAAAGGACTAGCGGATTCGTGTCAAACGATATCCGGTCAAGCACGATGCCTAACAGGGAGCATACTACAGTATACTGCAATTTTGTCAAACTCACTCTGCTTGAATGCTATAAAAAAGAACCGAGGGAGGTTTCCCGACGGTTCTCAATCACTATTTTGATTATTTAAAAACAAGTCACGTGTGGGCCATACTGACCATCACTGTCAGGCACAAAGTACGTTTCCTTATCAAACCCCTTCGTATACTTGTCACCATACACGTACATAGCTCGCCCAATACCTTCTCTCTCAGTAATGAAAGTCCCTCTCCACTTTGGCCTCCTTTCATTTCCACCATTAAGTACAAAGAAGTAATTTTTGGCATATGGGAACCAAAGAGGGTGCGGAGAGACGAGTAACCGATAGGTAAACTCGCGATGCCCCTTGGAGCGCACATCAAGAAGCCCGGTCATTAGTGTAAGCATCACCACTGGATGGACAGGAGTTCTCCCTCTACCAGACCGAGAGGGTTCACTCGCCGGACGTGTCGGACCAAATACTTCACGAACACATATCACTTGAGGTTTGGCTACCGGATACGGATTTGCATGAAAGAGCACATCTGCCAGCTTCATATCTTTTTCTGAAAAAGAAACATTCGCACGTCGTGCAAGCTCCTGCCAATTTTTCCAGCACCCCTTGATGGGAGTAACAAGATAATCAGCCATGTAAGGTCTCCAAAAGATTGTCACCCAAAGAACCACAAAACAAACACTATACTATTTGTATAAAAAGGGCAACAAATGATAGTTTATTGCAAATGCAATTATTATGTGGAGTGACATTATACAAAAAACCGAGTACTCCTCGGTTTTTAAAACTAATTATATTAGCGAGTGGTCACATACGGACCATAATGCCCTTCGGCATCCGGAATAAAGTACGATGATGGAGCCTTATCCTTTCGATAGCTGTACACGTACTGAGCACGTGGAATCATTTCTCCTTCTTTCAAGAACCTTACTAGCCAATAATTACTCTTCAGGTTCTCTCGCTCTAACACGAAATAAAATCGAGTACGATTAGGGAAGCGGAGTGGATAAGGAGAAACGACCCATGACCCTTGAAAACGGTCATGCCCCTTAGCTCTCCCTCCAGTAATCCCTGCCATGAGTGTCAGTACTACAAACGGATGAACAGGAATTTCTGAAGACATATCAGGGTAAAGCGGCTCAGTTGACGGAATAGTTGAGCCACATAAGTAATTGAGACTCACCACTCCAGATTCCATCTTTGGACACCAGTTGGCATCAAAAAGATTTTCCGCTAGACGGCGCTGTTCCTTTGTAAACAAAACCTGCGCCTTCTGAGCAAGCTTTCTCCAGTCTTCACGACAATTATGATCGACAGAAGGAATAAGGTAGTCAGCCATCTAAGGCCTCCAGTACTATGATGTTGGAAATCTCCAAATATTATACTACAATAATTACATTAAAAGTCAATATTTTCTTTAGGTTAGTGAGGGAGCCAGTGTGCAAAAAAGAAAAACCAGATCATGTGATCCGGTTGGATGGTGGTGACCCCTTGGCCCCGCCAGCGTGGCCATTCTCGGCCAGCTGGCGGGAGGGGAACTACTCTCTGGTCTAACTAACCCTGAAGTGACAATCTCTACGTCCGGGCTGCAGTCCCTTCTGTAGTGACTGAGGAGCGTTATGGTGGCGGCTAGGCACCAAAGCCTTAACCGATGACCACCTTTAGGACTTCTCCCACGAGGATACGGTCGCGTACCGCTTCCTCTTCGTCCTTGCTTGTAGTTGTGGTGTTCTCTGGGAGAGAACGGCTCGCGAAAACCGTTAACCCTCTTGCAACTACCAGCGTTTTGGTATTGTACTCTTCCGTGTATTTTTGTCAAGATTACCACAAAGTGGTATGAGAAATATAAAGTGGCGCCGTAGGCGCCACTTTATATTTCTTGTATTTTGCACTAGCTACAGGCTACCAGCTACCAGCTTCTGACTCCCCCTAGTGCCCATGCCTTCTGTACTTCTTTGCGATCTTCACACGATTGAGTTCCTTCTCAATTAATCCTTCAAAGAGTGAGAAATCTTCGTCATCTGTTTTTTCTTCGATCATTGCACGGGCACGGGCAAGCGCCTGTTCTGCACGTTCTGCATCAAGTTCTTCTACCATCTCACCGCGTTCCAAAAGTACTACCACCTCTGTAATTCCCTTGAAATGAGGCCGTACATTCACAAGCCCTTTATACACGGAATACCCAACGCCAGATCCCGCCTTCCTAATCGTCATCTCCCCTGCTTTAATCGTCGACACAAGGGGAACGTGCTTGTTAAGCACCGTAATCATACCACTCGTTGTCGGAAGGCTAACACTATCAACGACTTCATCGGTGATTACTTTATCTGGGGTGACGACTTTTAGTTTTAACATATTGTTAGGTGATAGGTTTCAGGTGATAAGTTTCAGCATGTACTGACCCTGTCACCTAATACTTTAATTACTTGCTTGCATTATGTTTTGCTACCACATCATCAATCGAGCCCTGCATATAAAACGCTGACTCCGGCACATGATCGTGCTTCCCCTCAAGAATTTCCTTAAACGAACGCACAGTATCTTCACGCTTCACGTACACACCTTTCGCACCAGTAAATTGTTCTGCCACGAAGAATGGCTGTGAGAGGAACTTTTGGATACGACGCGCACGCGCCACAGTCTTCTTATCTTCATCAGAAAGTTCATCCATACCCAAAATAGCGATGATATCTTGAAGATCCTTGTAACGTTGAAGTACTTTCTGCACCCCACGAGCAACATCATACTGCTCTTGCCCAACAATATCAGGTTGAAGGATAGTTGAGGAAGAGTCGAGTGGGTCTACCGCTGGATAAATACCAAGTTCTGAAAGTGGACGTGAGAGTACCACTGTTG
>CAZNVC010000012.1:0-24171 GCA_964576685.1 uncultured Candidatus Saccharibacteria bacterium | reverse complement strand
AGATAGAGCATGGTGACTTCTATGTCTTCTATAGCTATGACAAAGAGAACAATCCATCTAACCCTCGTCTTGCTATTCGTATGAACGGTAAGAGTACCATAGGGGAGGTACGTGGAACCCTACAACACCAAGAAGTAGAACCACTCCTCCAGGACGTCCTTGATGACAAACTATCTACTTTTGGTCCTGAAGCAGATAAGTACACAAAGAAGTCATCTGACATGAAGCGACTGACTGCTATTGAGCAAGCTACCAACAAGAACATACTACTTACTAGTGATGACCTTCGTTTCCTCTATGAGATAGATACTCCCATTGAAGGCTTTGGATACGATAGAGACCCACGTATCGCAGAACTCCTCTCCAAACGTAATCGTAGAGAAGATATCCAAATTCTCTGCAATTGTGAACCAGAGTACATCGCACACGATTTCAATGATATTACCGAAACTACCCAAGTCTACTGTGAAGATACCAGAACAAAAGTCACCCTCCTTGACTTCCGAGAAGAGAAGAACAAAGACAAACTCCCTAAGCTTCTCGAACTTGCACAGAAGATCAAAGCATCTGGAAGTCCTGCTCGACCCGATATGTCGTTTGAAGGAGGAATTGTTCACATGCAATTCCAGAGAGAAATGGTACAAAGCAAAGAGACCGCGTTCAGTCACTTTGAACAAGCAGATAATAACTCACCTTCATGGATCTGGCCAGAGTGGGGGAAAGGAAAAGAGTGGAAACCACCGACAGGAGAACAATTAGAAATCGTCGTACTCTCATACAACGCCGATCCGAACACACGACAGTTATCAGACAAGATTGTCGCCGACATGGATCAGCTTGGATTACGACCACTTACCCTCGAGGAGATGACGCTTGCCGGAATACTAGAACCAAAATTCACTAAGACCCCCAATAAATACTTCGTAGGACTCACTCCGTACTCGCGTGATGGCAATTCCTGTGTCCCGAACCTCTGGCAGAACGACGGTAAGCGCCGCCTCGACAGGGGCTGGTGGGGTGACGAGTGGATTGACTGGGATCGGTTTCTCTGCGTTCGCAAGTAGGTCTTAGTACTTAGCTACACTGCTTTTGGTTTAGTAACTTTGACTTTACCTTTTTTTACTTATACATTTTGGATCTAGACATGTAACTACCTACAGCTACAAACATTCGCCTAACGCCTAACGCCTGCCCTCGTTTTACCTTTACAAAATAAGTCCCGTGACGCTACACTAGGGGAATATAAAAATAATCGATTCATTATATATGGATGCTCTATCATTTCTTACCACTTCTATTCCTGGGTATTTTGCTATCGCACCTCTTGCCATCGTTCTTGTGATCCTTGTTGTGCTCATAGGTAAGAAAGACACACCAAAGGAAGTTCCGGTGACAGCAACTGCTACACCCACGCCTACTCCGGCTGTCACTCCAACACCAACTCCTGACACAGCGACACAGACGGTTCCATCACAACCTCCAGTTGCGCAAGTCGTAGAGCAAGCCCCAGCACCTGCTCAAGTACAGGCCTCGATACAAACCCCAGTAGAAACTCCAGCACAAATTACAGAACAGACACCGGTCCAAGCCCAAGTACCTACCCCTTCACCTGTTCACGAAGCGCCATCGGAATGGGTTGCCTCTCCTGTTCAAGCCCAAACTCACGCTCACGCTGAGACATCTGCTATTACCCAAGAATCATCACCAGCCACTGAGATGTCAGCACATGGAGACGAGCATGTTGTGCCTCAATCACACCCTGAACCAGTCATAGCTACTCATCCGTCAGCGCCAAATCCAGCATCAATACCACCAATTAGTTCTTGGAAACCGGCGACCCCTACTCCTGTTGCCACAGGGGAGTTACTGGGCGAATCAGAAGCTCAGATGCAAGCAAAAGCAATGGCAGAGGAAACTCCACACGCTCAAGTGACTGAGACTCCAGCAAGTGAAGAACCAGTGCATACAGAGGTGGCTACTGAAGTAGCATCAGTTCCTCATGATCAAGTAGTTGCTTCAACATCAGGTGTTGTACCAGAAGTATCTCCTGTACATGAGGGGGAGGTGCATCCAGTAACTGCAGACGAAGTAAAGGTTTAGTGGGTATAACCACAGAAATGAGGGGGAGAAAAGGGAAATGAGGAGAAAAAGAGCGAGGCCGAAGGCCTCGCTCTTTCCTCACTCGTATGTGCTACACCTTCATTATTATCCTTGTCCACTAGTCCCTAATCCCTAACCCCTATATACTGTCTTTATGAATCCACAGTTTACTACCCCTGAAGAAGAAATTGCCTACCTTCGCCAACAGGTGAAGGACAAGATGGAACGAGCAAAAGGGTTCGAGGATAGGTTTACCGAAAAAGACAGTGCTCACGAGGCGGTTCGTGAGTATAAGTCACTTCCTGTTGACCGTGTCATTGCGCCACAGGCACATCTCACCGCAGGAGAAAAGCATCGACTTCTTGAATGGCTCAGTCCACGTGAAACTGATGATCAGGTACAAATGCTTTCCCAAGTGATGGCAGAAAAGGGAATCAGAAATGCCTTTCATATGGCAGAGGAGCTTGATGATGCGCAAGTTGACGATGATTTCGAGCGTTTTGTAGTGCAGTATATTATTTCTGGGCATGAGGTAAAAAATAATCTATCGAAAGAAGAGTGGAAAGCGCTCCATATGAAGCTCTTTGAGATCGTGCTTCCTGAGGCAGGGGAAGGTCAGGTGAAGCAGATGAAAGAAATGATGGGACTCATGGAGCAGTGGTATGCGTCGATGCAGGCACTTGCTAGTGATGCAACCAACAAAGAAAAGAATTATTATTCTCTTGAGCTTGGTGTTGCAAATGGGAGTACTACAGCTGTATTTTATTGTGCGGTGCATATTGATTATGCGCCAATGTTTGAAAAAGTGGTACTCGGCATCTTCCCGACCGCAAAAGTTCGCGAACAAAAAGAAGATTATAATATTTTCCACCACCATGCTGTCACCGCATGTTCCTATGCAAGCCACAGTACTCATCCTGCGCTTCCTATTAAAACATATGCGACCATGGAAGCAGATCCGATGTCACTTATCATAGCTTCCTTTACTAAGGTAGCAAAAGATAACGAAGGACTTGCACTTCAGATTCTCGTGCGTCCAGCAGGAGATGTGTTCGCGAAGCGTTTCGGTGAGATGCTCGAAGATCTTCGAAAAGGAGAAACGCTTAAGAGGGCAATCGATAGACAAAGTCTTCTTAAGGAATCATTGCACATGATTGGGGATATGTTCTCTGGTGCAAAAACAAAAGAGGAGATCGAAGAAGAAAAGAAAAAGAAACTCACTCATGTCGACGAGAACGCTACCAAACTTCTCCAAGAAAAACTCGGAAAGACAATTGTTGAAACAAATATCCGCATTATTTCCTCCGCCGACTCTCTCCCTCGTACACAGGCAATTCGTGGAGATCTCGAGGCGGCTTTCTCACAGTTCGCAGAGGTAAATGGTAACAGTATTAAATGGGAAGAAGTTGAAGGAAGAAAACAGAAGGCGTTACTTCATCGCTATTCGTATCGTCTTTGGAATGAAGAAGAAAGTTACCCGCTCAATCTCTCAGAGCTTGCGACGTTGTTCCATTTTCCTATGCAAACAAAGGATATTGCTAATGTTCGCGAACAGACGTATTCCAAGTCTCCTGCACCGACAGATCTTTGCACTGAAGGGGTGATACTTGGAGTGAACAGGGATCGTGGAACTGAAAATGAAATTCATTTTGGAAGAGAAGATAGAGTTCGTCATATGTATGTGATTGGGCAGACCGGAACAGGAAAAACAGTATTCTTAAAGAATATGATTATTCAGGACATTAAGAACGGCGATGGATGTTGCTTCATTGATCCTCATGGAAGTGATGTGGATGATATTTTGGCCAACATTCCACCTGAGCGTGCAAAGGATGTGATCTACTTTGACCCAGCATCAACAGCGCGTCCAATGGCGCTTAACATGCTCGAGTTCGATAGGAGTAAGCCAGAAACAAAAACATTGGTAGTAAACGAGCTTCTCGGTATCTTCGATAAACTCTTCGACATGAAAGCAACGGGTGGTCCTGGATTCGAGCAGTACTTCCGTAATGCAACACTTCTTGTGATGGAGCATCCTGAAAGTGGTAACACGCTTCTTGATATTTCTCGTGTGTTCTCTGATAAAGACTACCGTGACTACAAGCTCTCCAAATGTAAGAATCCTCTTATTAATCAATTCTGGCAAAATGCTGAGAAGACAACAGGGGAGCAAGGGCTTCAGAACTGGGTGCCGTACGTGAACAGTAAATTCGATATTTTCATGTCCAACGATGTGATGCGCCCGATCATTGCCCAAGAAAAAAGTGCGTTTAACTTCCGTCAGATCATGGACGAGAAAAAGATTTTCTTGGTGAACCTCTCAAAAGGGCGCCTTGGTGACATCAATGCAAACTTACTCGGTCTCATTATTGTGGGTAAATTCTCCCAAGCAGCCATGTCTCGCGTGGATATGCTCGGACAACCGATGAATGACTTTTATCTTTATATTGATGAATTCCAAAACTTCAGTACTCCTGCGATTTCTTCCATCTTCTCAGAAGCTCGTAAGTACAGACTGTCGCTTACTGTTGCTCATCAATACATTGCTCAGCTTACTGAGGACATTAAAGGTGCGGTGTTTGGTAACGTAGGATCGATGGCAGTCTTTAGAATCTCTTCAGAGGACGCTAAGTTTGTTGAACCGAGATTCACGCCAACATTTGTTGCAAACGATGTAATGAAAATTGATAACAGGCACGCGTATATGAGCCTTCTCGCTAACGGCACACCAAAAAAAGCATTTGATATAGATATTAATCCGCCATTTAAGGGAGACATGACTCGTATTGCTCCACTTAAAGAGCTCAGTTATGTCACCTATGGTCGTCCTCTTGATGAGGTGAATGAAGAGATTATGCGGAAGTTTAATCTTTAAAAAGTATGTCAGTTGATAGTATTATTTTTCTTACAACGCTTGTCATAACACTTGTTCTCGCAGGGGCACTTCTCTATGTGTGGTGGAAGTATGGAAAAGAAGAGAAAGGTGTTGCTCTCGCGCGAGTGGTGTACCTCACAGGACTGTTACTGCTTTTTGGGTACATGCTTCTTATTTAAAATTGTATGGAACAAGAATCATTATTTGAAGAAGGGGAGGTAATTATTGAAAAAGTGCGAAAGCATTTTATTGTATACGTTGAAGATTTTTTGCTCCACAGTTTTGGATGCGTCGTATTTATTGGCCTTGCCTACGTGGTTTCTCATGTGCTTCATGTACCACTTTTGACACAAGCAATTGCTTCTCATATCGCACTTATTCTTGTTGCTTTTGTTATCCTTTTCTGGACATCATTTTTCTATGCATGGACAAAGAGTTATCTCGATGTGTGGTATGTGACTAATCAGCACATTATTGCTATCAATCAGAAACAACTCTTTGAACGTGAAGAGGCATTCATGGAGCTTAGTCGTATACAAGATGTTTTCTTTGAGAAAAGTAGTTTTCTCGCTACCCTTCTTGGGTATGGAAGACTAAAAGTACAAAGTGCAGGAACAGAGCAAGAGTTTATTATTGAAGATGTTCGTGATGTAGAGGGGGCATCACGCAAAATCATGGAACTTCGTGATGAGGCACATAAGACAGGGACAGTTACCCCAGCAACCCCATAACTATCACCACCTCGCAATGTCGCTCGAGAATCCTTCACACACAAAAGAGAACAACTTTATTGAACAGTTTCCTCATTTGTCGCACTTAACGCCACAGCAACAAGAAAAATTTCTTGTGCTTCACGTTGAAAATGAGGCACGAATGGAGAAAGACAGGCTGACACAAGAAGAACTCCTTAGAACGATTAAAGCTATAGCGATTACTAACCCCACTGAGAAATCGAGCATTTCTACCCAGTCAATGTCATTTGGTCAAGAAGTGGGTAAGGAGTCTCCAAAGGAGGTAAGTATGACTACAAAAGTTATTACACATGGTGTTGATTTTATTCCTATTGTTGGAAGTGCAAAGATGATCATGGAAGGGGTTCGTGGTAAACAGTATGGTACCGATAAAGAGATACGAGGAACAGCACGTATTATACATACTGCGTCTGGGGCAGTATTTCTCGCGCTTGATGTGACAGGTGTTGGTGCGTTAGCGTCTGAAGCAGGCAAGGGGTTGTTGAAGGTTGGTGAAAGGGTGGCATTAAGAAAGATAGAGCAAGTCGCTGAACGAGAGGTGGTGCTCAAGGCTGGCGAAGGGGTATCTCGTGAAGTTCTTGAGAAGGAAGTTGGAAAATTGGTGACACGAGGGAAGAGGCGACAAGAAAAGCAAGAGGAAATTGAAAAGGGTGCGTAAATTGATCAAAGAGGAGTCAACCATACGCACAGCTTCGTACATTTAAAAAATTTGTTATACTAAATGGCAACTATGGTAGAAGTAATTGACTTTAAGGACATGTCAACTCATCTCGTTGAACAGCATGATCCTTCAATCCAAGTGAAGCCAAGCGAAGAACAGCTTGCACGAGAAAAGAAATCAATGAATCAACTCCTTAGCATTGGTGGAGTCTTTGTTGTCGTGTGTCTTGTGCTCTATATATTCTTTTATAATGATAGACCAGCAAGTGGCACAGAAGCAGGAGCATATCAGGCGGAGATTGCCCCTATTTTTTCTTCAATGCAGCAAGAGCTCAAAAATCTAAAAGAGATTACCTGTAATGAAGGAAAAAGAAGAGATTGCATTTCATATACACTCACTTTTTATCCTCAAACTCAGAATCCAGATGGTGTAACAGAAGGGGTGACATCAGCTGATATCGACCGCGTCGGAGAGTATTCTAATGTTATTCTCCAGAGTAAACTTAAGCATCTTGCTTCGAGAAAAGAGAATTTTACTGTTACGATAGTTTCAACAAACGTGAGTCCGACAGAAGGAGAGAAAAAGGTTACTTACACATGTAGTGAGTACTACGGACAGATTCAGTGTAATAAGTAGGAATAGAAGGAAGGTTTGATGGCTCTGTGAATGAGGGGAATCGCTCACAAATCTGCCTCGCTTTGCTCGAAGCAGAAGATTCCGCGGTCACAAATATTTTTCTGTTGAAAAATTTTCTGACCACGCCTCGCACCGTCGTGCTCCGGCCTTGCGAAGTGAGGTTGACTCACTTCTCACCCCATCCGATTCCCCCGCAAGCCAAGCAGTTGGCTTGCTACTGTAAGCCTCACGGTATAGAGAAAATAGTCTCATTATTAAATGAGACTATTTTCTCTATATGTGCGGATAGAGGGAATCGGCCACAAAATCAGCTCCTCACTTCGTTCGTCACAGATGATTTCGTAGCCTCGTATCCGATTCCCATCGTAGACCAAGCAGTTGGTCTACTTCTGTAAACCTACTGGTATATAAAAACACCCTTGTTGCTCACAAGGTGTTTTTATATACCAGTGCGGATAGGGGGAATCGGACCCCCGTCTGCTGCTTGGGAAGCAGCCATTCTACCACTGAACCATACCCGCATGTAGAGATATGGTAGCAAATTAACTATACGTACTCAAGAGAAGGGTCGCGCGAAGCGCGACCCTTCTCTTGTAACAAGTATGCTTCCAACAGTAAGTTTCTAGTTCTTTGGTGCCCGTTCTACATACTCTCCAGTTTCTGTATTGATGATAATCTTTTCACCTGCTTCAATAAAAAGTGGAGTGGTAATCTGTGCACCTGTTTCGATAATCACCATCTTACCTCCACCTGACGCAGTGTTACCTTTGATTGCCGGAGGAGCTTCCTTCACTTCGAAAGTCATCTTCACAGGAAGGGTGACGCCAATGATTTTCTCTTCATCATCATATTCAAAAATCTTAATATCAACAATAGTATTATCTTTCAAGAATTTTGTTTGGTCGCCAATCACATCGGCATCTATCTCGAAGCGCTTTGAGCGGTCCTTCGGATCACAGAACCAGTATTCACCCTTGTTTGCATAAAGGAAGAGCGCTTCACGCTTAGAAATATCAGCTTCTTCTGCAGTGTCTGATGCATGGAAGGTACCAGGGACCACTTTGCCATTTAACATATTACGCATACGTACCTGATTTTGTGGTTTACGCTTTTGTGTGCGTGCTACGTGTGATTCTAGGATTTCGAAAGGCATGCCATCTACAATGATGTGCTTTCGAGGTTTAATTTCATCGTAATCGAGTGTTGCCATAGGAGTAGGGACAGTGAGTAGGTGTTAGGGTTTAGTAAATACAAATAATACAAAAACTACTCATTTTGTATTTTTAATGCCTCCAATTATACCAAAAAAAGCCCATTCTGACAAAATTTTTGGAGAGGACGGGAAATTGAGTGCCCAAAAAATAAAACAAGAAATCGTCCGGGCAAGAAACTTGCCAGGACGATTTTGCAACTACTTGGTTTCTCTAATATAAAAGTATGCTTTTTGTAAAAGAAAACAGGTACATCTTGAGGTGTCAGCAAAGAGAGAGGCTCTCGCGACAGCGAAAGAAGCATCATCAAGGGAAAGGTATTCTTGCATAAAACCATTACCACTTCGCCACACCAATGCTTCCACATTTTCGTAAACTTCTCGAGGTGGTCTCCTGAAAATTTCTCCTAAGCTTTGATAGACCCCGCACCCAGGCCCTCCTTCAAAGAAAATGGAAAGCATCCCTTTTGGTTTTTTAAAACCAATAAATACCTTAAAGAGACGCTTCTCCGTTTCTGGTTTACCAATCTCACTTTGCGAGGGGGCTATCGTCTCAGCGATGGAAGTCATATGCATCTCCCTGTGAAAGAGCTCGTCTCAGGGTTCATGGTACAACAAAAATAAGAAATCACAAACAGAGAAATTATTGCAGTGGCGGTTATTCTTTTTACGGCTTCTTCCCTTCCTCTTTCTTCTTCAAAAAATCAACGAGGAATCCAGCAAAACCAAGGGTTTTCAAATCAAGGAGTACTTCACCAAGTTTTAGCATTACATCAACTGAATCTTTTTTCGGATCTTCTATGCTTTTTTGGACCTCTTTAATCCCTTCGATAATCATGAAGACAGGAGTTTTTTTCATGATGATATTGCTGATGATAGGGGTTTCATTAGCAAGTCCGATGATTGCATCAGCTTTCTCTTGACCTGTTGCTTCACCTTCTTTTGGTGCTCTGTCTTGTGGTGCTTCGTCTTTACCCAAGATTGCAATTCTTTCTTGTGCCTTATCGACTGATTTTTCAAGTTCTCTCTTGACCACTTCTGTCACCGTGTTAAGTACTATTTCTGTGGAATCAGCAACTTTCTTTATTTCTTCACGCGAAGGTACCTCCTTTATGTTTTCTAGTAGCTTCTCCTCTCCCACAATCTCTGGAGAGTTCATGGCGAAAAGCACGGTTGCAGCAGCATCAGTAAACTCTAGATTTGCCCTTTTCTCTGCTCGCAAATTTTCGAGACGTTGAGTAAAAGCCATTCTTTTTTCGGGTGAAATGGTTTCAAGTAAATGTTCATCATTATTAAGATGACGTTCTATAGTTCCTTCCACTTCTTGTGTGCGAGTGGTGAGCGCCATGAACTCATCCTGTGTATGCAGTTCCTCTTTGTTTTGATCTTGGTTACGAAGGTGTTCTAGTGTCATGATGCTGTTTTAGCAGTACGTATCTCTTCTTCGAGCGAAAGTATCTGGTCGTTAAAATCAAAGAGAATATTTTTTATTTTCTCTTCATAAAGTTCTTTAATTACCTCACTTGAGGGAAGGTTTTCCTGTGGATCGTCTAAACATAACATATATTATGATGTGTGAGAGTCTCTCTCTTTATTTGCTATATATGCCTGATAATCAATTTCTGTAATACCAAAGAGGGTGAGATCCTTCTTTATCTGGATGAGTTCGAGTGCGTTGTCTTCACGTGTTGTTTGGTCGATATCCTTGTTTTCGAGAATCTTTTCAATTACTCTTCGTTTATCACAGAGTTTTCCTGCTATCTCATCGTATTTTTTTGGATCGACATCTTTTTGGATGAACGATTTTTCAGATTGGTTATTTAAGAGTGAGTTAATGTCCATAGTTCGAGGAGAAGTGTATAAGAGTATTTTTTGCGTAAATCTATATATTTCCTGTATCAGTGAGTGACTATTCAGCTGGAGCCTCATTCTCTTCTGGATCAGCGGAACCAGAGTAGGAGAGGGCACCACTTTCAAGTTCTTTACGAATTGCCTTCTCAAGTGCATTGCCAACTTTTACATTCTCACGAAGGAATGTACGCGCAGCATCATACCCACGACCAAGTTTTTCTTCACCGTAAGCATAACTTGAACCAGACTTAGTGACGAGTTTGAATTTCTCACCAAGTGCGAGCAATTCTCCTTCACGAGAAATACCTTCGTTATACATAATGTCGAACTCTGTTGTCTTAAATGGTGCTGCAACTTTGTTCTTTACAATTTTTACCTTGGTACGTGCTCCCACCACATCATCTCCTTTTTTAATTTGGGCGATTTTACGAATATCAATACGAACAGAGGAGTAGAACTTAAGCGCCTTACCTCCAGGAGTTGTCTCAGGGTTACCGAACATGACACCTATCTGCATACGAATCTGGTTGATGAAGATGATAACTGTGTTGGACTTATGCGCAATTGCGGTTAGCTTACGAAGGGCTTGTGACATGAGGCGAGCTTGTTTACCAACATGTTGGGCGCCCATATCTCCTTCAATTTCATCCTTTGGAGTGAGGGCAGCAACTGAGTCAATGACGATCACATCGACTTTTCCAGAACGAACAATTGACTCGGTGATTTCAAGGGCTTGTTCGCCGTTGTCAGGTTGAGAGATAAGAAGTTCGTTAATGTTCACGCCAAGTTTCTTCGCATACTCTGGATCCATTGCATGTTCAGCATCAATAAACGCACAAATGCCTCCCATTTTCTGGGCTTCAGCAATGACATGGAGGGTGAGCGTCGTTTTACCAGATGATTCAGGGCCAAAGATTTCAACAATACGCCCACGAGGAAGCCCTCCTACACCAAGCGCTGCATCGAGCCCAAGCGACCCAGTAGGAACTACCCCTACATCTACCTTTGGTGCACTCCCGAGCTTCATGATCGCCCCTTCTCCGAATTTGTTTTGGATTTCACGAAGGAGTGCATCTGAATTACCCTTTGCTCCGTCCTTACCTGTTCCTTCTTTTGTTCCGATTGTCTTTAGTGGCTTAGCAACTTTTTTCTTCATCATATAATATTGAGTCTTGATTAGTTTAATAGGGAGTGTGACCAACCGTGCACATGTTGGCGTAGTGTGTACCGTGTATTCCTACTCGGGAATAACACGAAGCGTTTTTGTAATAGTTGCTCCGTAGAAGTCCGTTGCAGTAATTACAAGTATAGTATACGGAGCCTGTGCTATCAAAATTTCTGCAAAATGCCCGTCTGTCCCTATAGGAATAGGTCTACCGTTCACAGTAATTTCTCGTACGCGCGCAACTTGTCCTGAGAGTTCAAAAGTGGTGCTTGCAACGTTGTCACCGTCATGTGGGTTATAGAGAGTAATATTTGGGCCAGCAATAAGAGGATAGGCTCTCCATCCTCCATAGATAAGCGCGAGAAGAACAAGCAGTCCTATGAAGAATATTTCTATTTTTTTTCGGAGATCATTATGTTCAAGCATGATAGAAGAAGGGGGAGGAGTTGTTGGTGATTCATGAAGTATACCATTTTAATTGATGGTCAGTAGTAAAAAATAAAAATAGGACGCACTACATGTAGCACATCCTATTTTTGTATTAAGGCTTTCTGGTATGGTGTTTTTAGCTAAATAAGTCGTCCGTAGTTGAGTCCTTCTCGCCACTTTCTTGAGAAGTTTCATCATGAGATGCGCCACCTACTAGAATTTCTCGATAACGCTCACCTTGTCGGGCGGGGCCGATAACACCGAAGTGCTCAAGATCATTAATAATTCGTGCTGCCTTGTTATATCCCCAACGGAACGCTGTCTGAAGAGATGATGTTGACGCTTTGCCTGTAGAGATGACGAAATCCTTTGCACTCATATAATCGTCATCATCTTCTGGTTCTTCGCCAGAGGAACCACTGTCTTCTCCTTGAGAACCTGTTGGTGCGGTAACTTTCACCTTTGAGATGTCGATTACATCAGGAACAAAATCGAGGTTTGCTTGCTTGATATGGGCAACTACAGCTTTTATTTCTTCGATAGAAATAAACGGTGCTTGAATACGCACAAGACGCGGATTATCTGATGCCATGTAGAGCATGTCACCATTTCCAAGGAGGTCCTCTGCGCCTGAAGCATCCAAAATAGTACGGGAGTCAATTTGAGAAGTTGTCTTAAGTGCCATACGAGCAGGAATGTTGGCTTTGATGGTCCCGGTGATCACCTTTACGTCAGGGCGCTGTGTTGCCAGGATAAGATGAATACCCGCAGCACGACCTTTCTGAGTGAGGGCAGTGATAAGAGGGCTAATTTCTTTTGGATACGAGAGCATGAAGTCGTTATATTCATCAAAGACGATAACAATATATGGCATCTTTGGAGGAAGGCCACTCACCGCGTCACCAACACTTCCCTTTTTACGAGCTTTTTCAAGTGCTGGGGCGAGAATCTTTTTATTGTAATCACTGACGTTGACTTGACCATTCTCAGCGAGGACCTCATAACGTCGCTCCATTTCTTGGATGGCCCAGTTGAGAGCCTTGATGGCGTTCTTTGGCTCCTTAATAACCGGAGTGTAAAGATGAGGGAGGTTATGGTAGGCAGTAAATTCTACACGCTTAGGGTCAAGGATAATAAGTTTGAGGTCATAGGGAGAGTTCTTGTAGAGGAGTGACATGAGAAGATTTTGAAGCGTCACTGACTTACCGGTACGAGTTGCTCCTGCAACAAGAAGGTGAGGCATCTTTTCAAGATCACCAAAAAGAGGTTTCCCTACGATGCTTTTTCCGATTGCAACGGTGAGTGGTCTACCATTTTTAAATTCATCAAGTTCAAGCATTGAGCGAAGACCAAGCGTTGCCTTGCGCTCATTAGGGATCTCGATACCTACAAGCGTCTTTCCTGGGATAGGAGCTTCGATACGAAGGAATTCACTTCCAAGTTCCATGGCGAGGTTATCATGTAGTGCGACGATCTTTGAGAGGCTTACTCCCTGAGCAGGTTTGAGGGTGAACTGGGTCACCGTAGGTCCGACAGTCACTTCTCCCATTTCTACATTGATACGGAAGTGCTCAAGTGTTTTTTGGATGGTGACCATCTTTGACTTACTGTCACCAGCACCGGACTTACCGGTGTCAAAATTAAGAAGATCAAGTGGAGGGGGAACGAACTCGGGGGTGAGGATGATAGGTTTCGAAGCGGCCTCCTTCTTAGGTTTAGGGGCAAGTGTCTCATCTGCAGGAGAAAGTTTTCCGAAAAGTTCACGATGAAGGTCATCTTCATCAAGGGGAATCTCTTCTTCTTGTTGCACCGTAACGAACTCCTCAATAGGTTCCTCTCTGTATTCTTCCTCAATTTTTTCCACCATGTCTTCATCATCAAATGATTTTGCTTTTCTGTTAGCAATGAAAGCGATGATTTTTTCGAGTGGGTATGATGCGAGAATACGGAGAGGTTCAAGAGAAGGTTTTCTCCCAAGGAAGATAATGGCACCAATCATTGAAATGCCACTTAGGAAAAAGATACTTGGTACAGGGGCAAAGTATTGTATGAGAGGATTGGAGAGTGAGGAGCCAAGGAACCCACCAAATGAAGGTCCGAATAGTGCGGTACCGAGCCCCGCGATTCCAAGAACAAGTAAAAATCCTCCGATTGCGGTAAGTACACGTACTTCAGGAACCTCCTCCTTCCACAGATAATAGGCAACGTAGAGACAGAGCAGGGGGGTGAAATAAGCATACACGCCTATAAGTGAGGCGATACCTGAAAATAGAACCTCCCCACCTGCTCCTCCCGCATGCACCATAGAAAAAAGAAGAAGAACAGCAAGCATCACGAAGATAACAGCGAGCACTCCAAGAAGTGTTTCCGTAAGGACCGGCTCTTTTACTCGTCGCTTCCGTGTGCGAGGGAGGACTTCTACTTGTGGTACTTCTTTAGCCATAACATTCTACAAATAAGGGATTTAGTATGAGCAAAGTATAACAAAGTTATCGTTGCAAAATAAGGGATAACTGGAGCAGGTTGTGGGTGACAGGGGTGTTAGGCGATAAGAATATCAATGTGTGAAAAAAGATTATATGACAAATAGTATATATAGATAGCATGAACTCATTTTGTCTAAAATACCTCCACATCTCCGCACGCAGTCTGATTCCAACAGGGACATAAACTAACAAAGAGACAAGTCTTTACAAGAGAAATAAAAGGCATAGAATAGACAACATAAGAGAGGGTATTGCATAATAAAGACAAACATGGCAGGATACAGGACAATAGCTTAGAAGATACATAAGAGTAAACTTTTAAGAGACAAAATATTATACTTTATAAAAGACAAACAAAAGACATTATGAATGAAGATGCAAAAAAAGACTACGGAATTCTCATAGCAAAGAAATCTGAAAAACTAGTAACAGCACTCTACCTTGTTACTGATTTAATGTCAGATAATGAGCATATTAAGCATGGGTTAAGAAAAAATGCAGTTGCCCTTTTGTCGTCCATGAACTCTCTTGCACAACTGGATGTTAAGGACAGAGTACTTGAGCTAAAAATGTCTCTCAGAGCAGTTACAGAAATAATGTCTCTTCTTCACGTAGCAGTCACCACAGGTATTGTCTCTCAAATGAATGGTGAGCTCCTCATGGAGGGGTTTAGATCATTACAACTTGTCCTAGAAAAGAAGCAGCCTATCTTCACCAAGGAAATGCTCCATGTGGAAAATGAAGAGGAGTTAAGCAACGATAAAAACTTTTCAAGCGCGGTCACATCCACCTCGTACGATGCACTTACCCCACTTTCGATTGCGCGGCTCCACGAGAATGTTCACGACCTCAGGCGTACACAAGAGTCTTTGCGACAAGCTCAGCTTCTTGCGAAAGTTGAAGGTAAAGGACAAAAGAAGGAGATTCCTGTAAAGGACATAAGTGAGTCTGCGAGTGATGATATAAAGGACAATGATTTGCGTCAGGCTTCAACCCATGCTGTCCTTATGGAGCATGCTGCTCGACCAGTTAACACACTTGCTTCTTCATTCCAAATGAAAAAGCTTTCCAGAAGGGAGCAAATACTTGCTCTTTTTGTTCGCGGGGTTGATGTAAGCATAAAGGACATTGCTGCCCGTATTAAGGGATGTAGTGAAAAGACTATACAACGAGAATTGAATGCACTCCTCTACGATAATGTAATTGAGCGTATTGGGGAGAAGCGATGGAGTAGATACATCCTCCGGTAGTCGTTTTCTCATTAGTTTTGCGCTCGGTGCGGTAGGTGCATATGACAGTCACTCCAAGTGGCTGTCTTTGTGCATTTAGTGGGTCTGATGCTCACAAAAAACTAAAGTCTTCTTTTGACTTTTGCTTCTGAAAATGAGATACTTGCTCCACAGTACAGTAATGTACTTCAGGCAGTATTATCCACACTTTATGCAACGTAATAATTGCATTGTATGTGTGGAACACATATACTGCTTGTAGACGTCTCTGTTTGAGAGCGTCCTCTGGTATTTGAGATACATTTATAAGGTATCTTGAAGACAGGTTAAGATCGTTGACAACAGAATAGTGACGCAGATTACATTACAATGATATTTTGTTGTAACATATATGCTTTTATATTGTGCGCTTGTATTTTGGTACTTGCTCACAGGCAGTATGTTTAGACAATTTATTTTGTAATTGTTCCAAAATCGCCATTCGATCGTCATCGGTCGTCTGTCATTAAAAAGTATTTCGTTTAGTTATGTCGAAACTAAATAAACGGAGTACGGTGAAGTGCATTAAATAAGCACAACATTTAACATCTTATAAACATAACGTTTATGTCTAAATTCTCAATGAAGATTGCTACATCAGTAGCAGTCATCGGAGGTATCGTAGCTGGTGCAGTTTCTGCATCTGCTGCTCTCAACCTTCCAACAATGAGTTGCGCTTACACGTTCAATACGAACCTTAAGCTCGGCTCACGAGGTACAGATGTTATGAACCTTCAAAAAGTTCTTAACATGTATCCTCAAACACAGGTTGCAGAATCAGGTGCTGGTTCTCCAGGAATGGAAACAAGTACTTTTGGTCCAGCAACCAAGCGTGCAGTTAACAAGTTCCAAGCTCTTCACCTTGTAGAGCTCGGCATCACTGCTCCTACAGGCAATGTCTTTGCAGGAACACGTGGTCTTCTTAATCAAGTATGTTCAGGTTCAGGTTCTCCAGTTTCTACGACACTCCCTGTAGGTTGTACATCAACTTCAGGGTTCAGTCCTGTAACTGGTGCTTCATGTAGTACTGGTGCAGTTAATACTCCAGGCAATGTAGTATCAGGACCAGTATCAGCTATGCTTGCAATGAGCCAGCCAACAGGTATGCTCGTTCAGAAGCAATCTGGTGCTCGTCTCGCTGATATCACCTTCACAGGAAATGGAACCGTAACAAGTCTCCAGCTCCAGAGAATTGGTGTATCATCAAACTCAGCACTTACTAACGTCTACCTTTATGACGGAAATGTTCGTATCACTGATGCGGCTTCTGTTGTAACAAGTGGCGCTATCAACTTCAACTCATCAACAGGACTCTTCACAGTGAACGGCTCACGTACTCTTACTGTACGTGCTGACATTGCTGACAGTACTTCTGGTCAATCAGTTGGTGTTGCGCTTAACAGTGTTACCGCTGGAGGTTCAGTATCTACTTTCACTAATGTAGTAGGTAACACCCTTCAGATCGGTTCTGTTCAGACCGCTGCAGTACAGTTCTCATCAATCAGTCCAACGACTGTCTATGTTGACGCTGGAACTCAGGCATACAACGTATGGGAAGGAACAGCTTCGGTAAGTGTACGTGACGTAAACCTCCGTGCAGCTACCTTCAAGTTCGTTGGTTCAGCTCCAATTGACGCGATCGCTAATCTTAGCCTCTATGTAGATGGTACTAAGGTATCTGGTCCTTCAACAGTGAATGCTGCTAACAACAACAAGGTTACCTTTGATCTCGGAAATACACCTTACCTCCTCAAGACAGGTACACATACATTCGACCTTCGTGGCGATGTTGTAAAGGGTGCATACCGAACAATCAGTTTCTCAGTTGAAAACGTTGCTGACCTTATGCTCGAAGATTCAAACCTTGCAGGTGTGAATGTTTCAGCTACAATCGGTAACTCAACAACTGCGCTTACACAAGGAAACTCTGTTTACAACACAATTACTGTAAACCGTGGATCTGTGACTGTTAACGTTGACCCAGCATTCTCAACCAACAAGGTAACAGGAGGTGCTACTAACGTTCCAGTTGGACAGTTCACTATGAAGGCGTACGGAGAAGATGTTAAGGTAAATGGTCTTCAGATCAATTTCGCTACAACAACTATCTCTACCCTTAATAACGTTTCATTGTTTGTAAACGGTGGCCAAGTAGGAACTTCACAGAACTTCGTTGGTCAGCCACTTAGTTTCACACTTGGTTCATCACTTATCATTCCTGCTGGTCAGACTGTAACTCTTACAGTTAAGGCAGACATGGTAGACGGATCAAATGCTGCATACACAACAGGTTCAGTTTCTGCTCTTGTTGGTGGTGTATCAAACAATGCACAAGGACAGAGCTCTAACGAACTCGTTTCTGTAGCAGGTACTCAAGTACCAGGTAACGTTCTTACTATTTCATCAGGCGCAGGAAGCTTCTCACGTACATCAGGATTCACTGCTGTAACAGTTGCCCCTAACTCCTCAAATGTTAAGATCGGATCCTTTACTATTCAGGCTAACTCAGCTGAGAGTATTAAGATTAATAGCGCTAGTGTATATCCTACACTCTCAAGTTATTCAATCACTAACCTCAGTAACCTTACCCTTAAGAGTAATGGTGTAACAATTGGTACTCCAGTTGGAAATCCTTCCACAGGTTCATCAACATTCTCATTCGGAGATATTACTGTCCCAGCTAATGGAACACTTACCTTCGATGTCTATGCTGATATCGGTGGAGCTTCATCAGGTTCTGTTACTGCTGACATGGCGGTCACCTATCGTGGTACTGTAAGTAATACAACTATTACTTCAGGTGCTGCAGGTGTTGCTATCAGTTCAGCAGCTTCAACACTTGCTGTTCCTACCCTTGTGAGTTCATCACCTGTTGCTCAGTATGTAGTAGGTGGAACAACCTTCGGTATTGCAACGTACAAGCTTGCGACCGCAGCAGCTGGAACTTCAGCTACTGTTCGTGAACTTCGTTTCGTTACAGCAGGAGATGATGCTATCGAATCTATCACCGTTGGTGGCGTAACTGCCCCAGTTATCGGTGGTGCAACAACAACTGTTTCAGGTCTTAACCTTGCGATCTCATCAACAGGAACAGATGTACCAGTAACAGTTAAGTTCTCAGGATTCCAGAACTCAACTACAGGTGGATCACTTCAAACAAGTGTTAATCCAGTTGCTATCAAGCTTGGATACGTTGAAGGAACTTCAGGTAGTGGATCTGTAATCAGTAAGATTAGTGCGGCTTCTTCAAGTAACATGATTCTTGTTGCTTCAAAGCCTACTATTACTGTTAGTGGAACTCAGGGAGGTTCACTCATCCTTGGTGCTGAAAACAAAGTTGGTGAATTCACAGTATCAGCTGATGCAAATGGAAAGATTGCCATCGCTTCAACAACCCTTAGTGTTTCAGCTATCGGTGTTACTGTACCAGAATTTACATCACCTCGTGTTGCTGACGGCGCTACAACGATCTCAGGATCTTCTGTAAGTGGTTCATCAACAATGGTGGTTACATTCTCACCAGCTGCGTATGAAATCTCAGCAGGTCAGTCAAAGACCTTCTCAGTATACGCAACAGTTACTGGTGTCCAGCAATCAGGTATTACCCCTTACGTAGCATCAACCCTTTCAGCCGCAGGCTTCAAGTGGCATGATGTTATCGGTGGTAACACACTTTTCACTGGCTCAAGTATTGTTAACTTCCCAACCACAAGTTGGACAACATCACGTTAATCTGCGCCACAATATTCTGGTTCGCCGACATGATTGCATTCAATTATGTTTAGGCTAAACAAAATATCTAACAAAGATTAGATGTAAGCAAAACCGCCCCGCAAGGGGCGGTTTTGTGTTGCTGAAAAATGAAAGATGGATAGTTGCGTGTTACTAGAATGTTATGTACAAGGCAAGACCTAGTACATGTACTAGGTCTTGCCTTGTACCTTTGTTTTACATCAAAATCTGTTTAAACATAAACAAAATAGTCCGTTTGTCTATTGTTCTTCTTTGTGGTAGTATTATCCCTGTAAACCTAAGAAGTTAGCACGCTGAAAAGCGTATAAGTCTAGCGGAGGTACGAATCTGTGCGATGCACAGCATTTGAACTCTTATTTCGTTTATCAGATTGATTAGCCAGTCTGCATGTTTATTAACATTCACTAGTGGCTAGTACCTAGTGG
Organism: uncultured Candidatus Saccharibacteria bacterium; assembly: GCA_964576685.1. Taxonomy (GTDB): domain Bacteria; phylum Patescibacteriota; class Minisyncoccia; order Phycocordibacterales; family UBA5272; genus UBA11704. The sequence continues at coordinate 4,560 of CAZNVC010000012.1, read as the reverse complement.
CTAGTACCCTAACAAAATGGCATTAACACGCGCAAAAAAAGCAGAACTTATCGCATCATATACTGATGCCCTTAAGGGAGCAAAAAGTGCTGTGTATGTTAAATTCAAAGGACTTTCAGTTGCGGATACCAGTACACTTCGGTCACAACTCTTTGGTGAAAATACTCACTATACTGTTGTTAAGAAAACACTCTGGAAGCGAGCAACTGATGCAGTGAAAATAAAGGGAGAAGCTCCTGTTACCGGCGAAGAACTCGCTGTTGTGTACGGAGAAGATCTTCTTATTCCAGCGCGTTTCTCCTATGAATTTAGTAAGGCTCACAAGGATACGTTTACAATTTTGGGTGGCATCTTCGATGGAGAATTCAAGTCTCAAAAGGATATGCTCTCAATTGCAACTATTCCTCCTCGTGAAGTTCTTCTTTCACAGCTTGCATTCCTTCTCAAATCTCCTATGCAGAGAATTGCAATTGCAATTAATGCGGTGGCAGAGAAGAAAGCATAACACAAGTTATTGGTTTATGTACGACAATGTATCTCAACCAGATAACTTTTAACTATTAACTATCAACTATTTACATTATGGAAAAATTCGCAGATCTTTTAACAAAGATTGAAAACATGTCAGTAATCGAGCTCAATGAGCTTGTGAAGGCAATTGAAGAAAAGTTTGGTGTCTCTGCTGCAGCAGTTGCGGCAGCTCCAGCTACTGGGGCAGGCGCTCAAGAAGCAGAAGAGAAGTCTACATACACTGTTCACCTAGCATCAGCTGGTGAAGGTAAGATTGCAGTGATGAAGGTGGTTAAGGAAGTTCTTGCACTTGGTCTCAAGGAAGCAAAGGATCTCGTTGACGGAGCACCTGTAGATCTTAAGAAGGATATGAAGAAAGCTGAAGCTGATGAATTCAAGAAGAAACTTGAAGAAGCAGGAGCTTCAGTTACACTTAAGTAATGTAAAACCCCCGAAAAAGGGGGTTTTTCATTGTACCTGAAGCTCCTGCTTAGGGAAGGGGTCGGGAAACGGTAGTTTCCCGTATCGGAGAACAGTGAGCTTGCGAGCGATGAGAACCGAGGGTTCTTATGGAAGCGCTTTGCTCTGACTGCTGGTGCTTCGGTTACTCTTAAGTAATATTTTTTAAATACAAGATTATTAAGTTTTGTATTACAACAAAATCCCCGAAAGGGGGTTTTGTTGTATGTGGATATGAAGGGCATATCATCATATTGATATTATACAAAAGTGGTGTAGTATTGACTTTGGACTGAGACAAGACATTCTCAGAATCTTACCCCATCTATAACTATAAGGAATGCCTTATGCTTGTATGGGAAGTAATTGAAAAAGGTTCTCTTAAACAAGGTCTTTTTAGATTGGAAGGTGGGTTACTCACAGCAACTGAACGAGCTCGTGTCCATGGTGGGTGGCTAGTAAGGACACTTGTGCGAGAGCAAGCAAAAAATATTTCTCTATCAGTATCTATGATTTTTGTGCCCGATCTAGAACATGATTGGGAAATGTCGGCTCACATCGAAGAAAAACCTCTTCTTCCTGTAGATGAAGGTGAAGCATAGAAAATACAGCACGAAACGCGAAGCGTTTCGTGCTGTTTTGTATTTAACCAATAAAAATCTTCATATTTCGTCACACATTCTCTTATCGCACAAGTTCCGCAAGAGTATTTTTCTTGTTAAAATACAACAACTATGGAACTACTAGCGAAGCTGCTTGGCGGAACAGAACGAGTAAAGATAATGAGGTTCTTCCTCCACCACGAAGATGCAGTTATCTCCCTTCACGAAGTATCTGACAAAACAAAATCAAAAAGCGCTATTGCAAGAAAAGAACTTACTGCACTTTCTGCGATTGGGTTTATCGAGAAGAAGCGCACAAAAACAGTGGTCACTACAGGTACAGGAAAGAAATCTTCTTCAAAAGTGAAAGAAGTAAATGGTTATAAATTAAACTCTCTCTTCCCTCACAACCAAGCACTCAAGGATCTTCTTTTTGATTTCCAGTTACTTGATAAACGTGAACTTGCATCACGGTTCAAATTGGTGGGACGAATTAAACTTTTTCTCGTGTCCGGAGTGTTTCTTGGGGAGACAAAATCACGCGTTGATGTGCTCCTAGTAGGGGAAGCTATTAAGCGACCAAAGGCAGAAAAAGTTTTTGAGTTACTTTCTGCAGAGATTGGGCGCGAGGTTGTGTATTCCATTATGGATGTTGAGGAATATGAATATCGTCTTAAGATGTATGATAAATTTGTGAGGGATATTTTAGAGATGCCTCATGAGACGGTGATTGATAAGCTAAGAGAGGTAAAGAAGTAGGAGATATTAGGACAAGATACAAGACTTTAAGACATCAAGACCGAGTCAGAAATCTTAGAAGTGTGGCAGTCTTCAACTCTTAGTGTCGGGCGCCATCTTGTATCGTTCTTAAGTATGACTTGTATGTTGTAATGTATGTCATAAATCGAGCATAGTCATCATAAGTAGTCGTGACAGGGGATTCTACATCAATAAAGTGGGTATTGGTAAGACCAAGCGCTTGCGCCTTTTTGTTCATAGCTTCAACAAAGGTTGCCTCGCCCATGCTTTTTGCGTAAAGGTGTGCAACAGAAGAATCACCAGATGTAATGAGGCGAGGAAGAATAGTTTTTCGGGTGGTAGTGGTTATACCATCGGTATCAATAATCTGATTATCTTGAGTAAGAAATTCAAGCGAGATAGATGCGATCATGAGATTAGTCATCTCGATACTTGTAAGCGTGCTTGAAGATTCTTGTGTCGGGGTAAATTCAGAATCATCTTCTCCTCGAGTGACAATAATAGGAGTGCCACGTTCAATAAAATTATAGACAGTCTCTGCATTTTCGTTGGTAAGTCTGATACATCCACCACTGTAGGTACTTGATACTGGACTACCATCAGGGTAGTAAGGAATACCATGAATGAAGTAATTTCCAAAAAGATGCACACTATAAGGCATGTAGACGTGCCCTATCGAACTAAAGTGAAGAGGAACCTTGTAGTCACTTGCATAATTTCCTCCAATAGTCTCATAGTAGCTTCCTGGTTTTCCTTGTGACAAGAGGGGAAGGGTGGCAATAAGTGTATCGCCGTCATGTAGCTCGAGTTGCATCTTTTGTAAATAAATTACTACATATTTACCTTGTCGTACGGGTAGCGGTGTGACGAGGTTTGTCTCTCTGGTTTCTCCTTCTGTCACCACAGGTGGAATCATAAACCAAAAAAAACTTCCTATGGTTGTTATTGTGAAGACAAAAATAAGGAAGAGGAGGTTATTTTTTTGGGACAAGCTTTTGGACATGGGACTCAGCGACTACTCGATAATTGCCTTCGACTATACCATAAAAGTGGATAAATACGAACTCTTTGAGGGGTTAAGGCGCTATACTATAGATAACCTTTATATGTTATGTATGGAGGTGTATATACACACTTTATAAAATTTAAATTATAGAAGACTAGGTATCCTCATGAAATATCTAAGTCTTATTTATTACAAAAACTCTTTATGTTTAATCCAGTAGATATTCTAGGTCAGGCACTTGTTGATACGGGGATGACACTCATCTCATTCCTTCCAAGTGTTATTATTGCGGTTATTATATTTGCTCTCGGATGGGCTTTTGGAACAGTGCTCGGCCGAGCGGTAGATCATCTCATTACTGTGCTTCGTATTGATAAAGCCCTTCATCGTGCAGGGTTTGATCAGTTAAGTGAACGTGCTGGGGTGAGAGTATCTGTTGCGGGATTTTTAGGGGGCATTGTGAAGTGGCTTGTGGTGGTGGCTTTCACCATTGCATCAGCTGAGATACTTGGTCTCTCTCAAGTGACACAGCTTCTTCGTGATATTCTCGTGTATATCCCTCAGGTGATTATTGCAGCGGTGATCCTCGTGATCTCTATGCTTCTTGGGGATTTTGTTTCTCGTCTTGTTTCTCATTCTGTAAAAGCAACTGGAATGAATGGTGACGCTGCGGCACAAATGGCAAAGTGGTCAATCATCATTGTGGGTGGTGTGTTCCCAGCACTTACTCAACTTCGTATTGCACAAGGACTCGTGGAAGTACTCTTTACGGGTGTGGTGTTCGCGGTGTCGCTTGCACTTGGTCTTTCATTTGGTCTTGGTGGTCGCGATGCAGCAGCAAGAGCAATTGAAAAGATAAAGGGGAATTAAGTACAGCTTGTAGCTAGTAGCCTGTAGCTTTTAGCTCAATACAGCACAAAATTCAAGAAAAGCGACGCCTACGGCGTCGCTTTTCTTGTGTATTTTTAGAGCCCTGGCTATCACCTACAGGCTACTAGCTACAAGCTCCCCAAATTCCTTGACTTCTATTTCGCTTTTTGATAGCATAGGCATCACTGCTTAATGATAAAAAACGAAACAAAAACCAACTAAACCGGAGGCCTAGTAACGTTTCGTTGCTCGACCGCCGTAAAGGCGGATTTTATTTTCCAAAAATCGTTAAGTGGATTGTAGTTACTTTGACAACAGAATCCCGTGCACAACACGCACAAACAATACTGTTAT
>CAZNVC010000011.1:1159-28914 GCA_964576685.1 uncultured Candidatus Saccharibacteria bacterium | reverse complement strand
AGCAACGGTTTTGTAAACCGTAGGTCCACAGTTCGAATCTGTGAAGCGGCTCCAATAATAAGCGGAGCTTATTATGGTGACGCTTCAGAAAGTGACCTGCGTCACTTTCGTGCAGATTCGAATAGGGGTCGCGAATCTGTTTCGAGCAAAGCGAGGCAGATTTGTGACCGAATCTCACATCCTTGCTTTGTCATTACAACACACATTTTGTAAATAAACGGTGCCTGACCCCAGTTCTGAGGCGGGGTCGCGAGTACTTATGAGTACGGTACACATATGTGTAGCGCACGCAGTGAGTAACTCGTGATCGAATCCAAATTCGAACTGAGACACCACAGTTTTGCACTCAAAACTGTGGTGTCGAAGCTTGGGCGAAAGTTAAGAGTGTTGTATGAGTCACGAAGTGATGAAATAAAATGCCTTAACAATTGCCGAACCCCACTTTCACCACTGTAGTGTCTTGGTAAATATAAATGTATACTTAACGCTATGAAAAAGGAGATTCTCAAGTATGCGTGTATCAATTCAACCCTTACGGCTTTTTACATCGGCTTAATCGCTTCTTTCTTGTTTTACGGGCCACACTTTTTTGCACTGGAAGGAAAGCCTGATACAGTGTTTGCGCCTATTATGATGTTAATGTTATTTGTATTTTCAGCAGCAATCACTGGGACGCTTATGTTAGGAAAACCTATAATGTGGTATCTCGACGGGAAGAGAAAAGAAGCTATCAGTTTATTTTTTTATACCCTTGCAGTTTTCTTTGTTATTACGCTTTTAGCATTCTTGTTTTTAATAACGACTACTATATAAATACGCTGTCAATATATACCTATTAGTGCTACCATGAGATGAGTACCACAATGCTATATAAAATTTCTACGCCTTTAATTTTCTTCACTATCCTTCTATTTTGCTTTGCAGGATATTATTTATTGAGTATTAAGCAGTCACCGTCATACGTACACACCGAAGTACAAGCAACGTCAACTGAATACACAAATAATGAGTATGGGTTTACGATTACGTTACCTCTTTCATGGAAAGGATACTTGATTGTAAGTGATACATGGAAAGCGTACTCTCCAAATAGAGACCAAGGGGGTGCCCCAGATGCTTCAGGACCGTTACTCTCAATAAGAAATCCACTATGGTCAACATCTACTCCACGACAAGATATTCCGATTATGATATTTACTCTTGAAGAATGGAATTTACTCATGCAAGATAAAATCCATATTGGTGCAGCGCCGATCAATCCAAGTGAACTTGGACGTAACACAAAATACGTGTTTGCACTTCCTGCGCGGTACAATTTTGCGTATCTTTTAGGATATGAAGAGGTTGAAGCAATTCTCGGCACGAAACCACTCCATGGATTCTAAAGCGGTAGTACCGAAAATTGTTTTGGCACGAGTGAATGGATCTATGTTGAGTGCTCAGTTTTTTATATAAAGTAAAAAACTGCAGATGTTGTCTGCAGATTTTTTGTTGATTATTTTATTCTACCACCGTCACGACGTCATTAAATTCTCGTCTAACTTTTGGAAGTGTGGCGTACATATCATCACCACGATAGCCAAGTGCGAGCATGGTGACTGCATGTAAGTTCTTTTCCTTAAGACCGAGAATCTCATCTACTTTATTAGCATCAAACCCTTCCATTGGTCCAGAATCAATGCCAAGAAGTGCTGCTGTTTCTATCATTGTACCAAGAGCGATGTATGTTTGTGAAGCAAGCCAGGAGATAACAGCGTCTCCTTTCATGGTAACAGCGCCGTGCACCATATCGGAAAGTCCTTTAAGATCCTCTTTTGTCTTGCCTTGGATATGAGCAGTTCTATCGATTAAGTCGTCTGCAACAGCCACACCATCAGTACGAGTTGCGATCACAATAATGTACGATGCATCTGTTACTTTTGGTTGGTCGTAACTTGCAGATCGGAGTGCTGTACGTGTTGCTGTGTTTTTAACGACAATAAATTGCCATGGTTCTACGCCAAAAGCACTAGGGGAGAGTCTCCCACTTTCAAGAATCGTATGGAGATGTTCCTCAGAAACTGTTTTTGTAGTATCGAATTGCTTCCCAGCATAGCGCCAATTGAGTGCCGAAAGAATTGTTGTTTGGTTCATTGTTTGTTATTGTGTTAGTATGGATGAATAATTAAGTACTATAAAAAATATAGCAGTAGACCCAGTATATAGTACTATAAAAAATATAGCAATATGCATGCCAAAAAACATTCCACATCCTGCACCGAGAACCTTAAACTATTAGGGGATTTTTGGACCCTCAGTATCATTGATGCACTCCGACATGGAGAATTACGGTATTGTGAGCTCCAACGACATCTCGACATGGTAAATCCTGTAACGCTTTCTAATCGGCTCCATCTTCTTGAAGAAAAACATATTATTTTACGTTCCACAGATCCAACCGATAAAGTTGCTGTAATCTACAGTCTTTCTTCTCGTGGAAAGGATGCTCTTAAGGTTGTAGATGCTCTTAAGGCGTTTGGAAAAAAATAATGAAAGTTGATAGTAATTAAGGATTACTTCTTTTCCCTACCGGTTAGTTATCTTGCTTTGTATACTGTAGTATCTTCTTTATGGATAAATACTATGATTTGATTGTAATAGGTGGTGGAGCATCAGGAATGATGGCAGCAGGTCGCGCAGCTGAGCGCGGACTTTCCGTGCTACTCCTTGAGAAAAATAAGCGTCTTGGTGAAAAACTTCGTATTTCCGGTGGCGGACGATGTAATATTACCAATGCTGAAAAAGATGAAAGAATCTTGCTAAAGAAATATGGAAAAGCAGAGCAGTTTCTTTATTCGCTGTTTATGCAGTTCGGTGTACGTGAGACGTTTATCTTTTTTGAATCACGAGGACTTCCGCTGTGCATAGAAGGAAATAATCGTGTGTTTCCAGTATCACAGAAGGCTGAGGATGTTGTCACCCTTCTTGTTCACTATATGAAACAAGGTAATGTTGAAGTAATAATGAATTCGCCAGTAACAAAGGTGTCCACAAAAAATGGTGCTATTGTATCTGTATTTTCTGGGGGTAAAGAATTTACAGCAAAAGAGTTTCTCTTTGCAACGGGGAGTATTTCACATCCTGAGACTGGATCAAGTGGTGATGGTTGGAAATGGTTAAAAAATCTCGGTCACACCGTCGTTGAACCTTCCCCTACCGTTGTTCCTCTTGCTGTGAAGGATGAATGGGTAAAAGAACTTGCTGGGATTTCACTTAATGCAATGAAAATAGTGTTCTATGTTGATAATAACAAGCAATTCACACTTAAAGGTCGTTTACTTTTTACTCACTTCGGAATTTCTGGGCCACTAATTCTCAACAATGCACATAAGGTGGCTGACTTACTCCATACAGGTACAGTGAGTGCGACACTTGATATCTTTCCTGAAATGGATCAAGGCGGGCTCGAAAAGAAGCTTGTGACGGTATTTGATGGTAACAAAAATAAAGAACTCAAGAATATTGTTAAGGAGATTGTTCCTGATGGAATACAAAAAGGAGTGATTACGTTACTTGCTTCTATCATCGATGTTACCACTAAGGTACACTCAATCACAAAAGAAGACAGAAAAAGAATTGCACACCTACTAAAAGCAATGCCATTTACCGTGGAAGGATTGATGGGGTTTGATCGTGCTGTCCTTGCAGATGGTGGTGTGCCACTTGAAGAAATTGATATGAGAACAATGCGATCTAAAAAAGTATCTAATCTCTTTGTTACCGGGGATCTGCTTCATATTAATAGACCTTCAGGAGGGTATTCACTTCAGCTTTGTTGGTCAACCGGGTATGTTGCAGGTGGAAAAGCCGGGACTAAGGGGTAGGGACTAGAACTGTAGCAACAAACACAAGCGAGACAATTAAGACCTTATGACCGCTTCGCTTGTAAGACACCAAAAGGAACAACCTTTATCTGTCTTGATGTCTTTCCGTCTTAATGTCTTACATTTCTATTCTCCACCTTTCCATCGTGGTGCAAATCCAACCATCCACGTGAAGAATTTTGCAGTGATCGGATTCATTCCGCGTTCGCGCATCCCCTTATAACAAACTCTCTTGAAGCCCTTAAGATCCCCTTCATAACAGAATTTCCCATCCTTAAAACATAGGCTACAGTAGTCTTCGTTCTCACGGACACCGGGGTCCTTATTAAGAGGCATCAAGCAACTTTTACAACTTGTGGTTTTCATAGAGTTCTTAAGATGCTTATAAGGTTAGCCAAGTAAGCATCCTTACCATAGTATATACCTCCTCACATCCACAGAAAACAGTATATTCTTTGAATATGGTACTATTGCGTATATGAAAAAAGAGGTTGAAATAGAACCAGAATGGAAAGCGGTACTCAGTGATTTTTTTAACACTGAGGAGTTCGTTCAGTTGTCGGAGTTTGTAAGAAATGAATATCATATGAAGAAGGTTTTTCCAGCACCTAAGGATATTTTTAGAGCGTTTACGCTTACCCCATTTTCTCATGTGAAGGTGGTGATCTTAGGGCAAGACCCGTATCATGATGATGGGCAAGCGTGTGGACTTTGCTTTTCAGTGCCACGCGGGGTTACTGTTCCTCCGTCGTTAAAAAATATTTACAAAGAAATCGAAAGTGATCTCGGTATAAAAAAGGATAGTACAAACGGTGATTTAGAGCGTTGGGCAACACAAGGAGTTTTTCTTCTCAATGCAATTCTTACTGTCGTTGCTCATACTCCTGCATCCCATAAAGGGAAGGGTTGGGAAGAATTTACAGATACAGTGATTAAGACTATTTCTGATAACCATGAGCATGTTGTGTTCATGTTGTGGGGAAATTATGCGCGAAGTAAGAGGGTGCTTATTAATGGGCACAAGCATCTTGTCCTCGAAGCACCGCACCCATCACCATTTTCGGTACACTATGGTTTTTTTGGGTGTAAACATTTTTCACAATGTAACAACTACCTGAAAGAACATGGAAAAGGGCCGGTAGCGTGGTAAGGGGTATATACGAAAGTGTCTCCTGATGGCACAAGAAGGAGGGAGGTAAACATTGATTTATAATGTTTTTTGAGATATTTTGTCACAAAATTGCACCTCATCTTGTTATAGTAAGTACATGGGAGGCAGGCACCATACGCCTGAAATTCGTTTACTTTAACAGCTAATCGAATTAAATTTAGTAGTCTTAAGGTGTCTACAAGAAAGATTGTATGAAAAAATTGATTATACCGGGCCTTATTATGGGAATTGTCCTCTCTTCCACTTCTGTCTTTGCAGAGTCAGAAAACGAAAGAGAGCAAGAGAGACAAGGGGGTGTGCGAGCCCTCTTGGTAAGTAGAAATGAAAATGAGAACGAAAATGAACATTCTCGTTCTTTGAGTATTCAGAATTACTTTTCACCAGGGTATGTAACAGTGAAGGATGATGTAAGAATTCCGACTGTTGCAGATGCTGGGAGTATATATTCTGCAGTTGAACAACCACAAATGCTCTGGCTTACTTCTCTTGCACGTATAAAATCTCGTGCAGCGCAACTTATTCGTGAACGTATTAATGCACTCACAGCAAATAGGACTGTAATTAATGCAAATAAGTCGCTTACTGTAGAGCAGAAGACAGCCCTTACCAACATTCTCAATAATAATATTGCCGGACTTACAACGCTCGGAGGAGCAATTGCTTCTTCAACTGACGCTACAAGCAGTAAACAGTTACTTTCTTCTATTTATACCAACTTTAGAATCTTTGGTATTGTTATCCCTCAGGTTCGTCTTGAGAAACGTGTGTTTGATCTCCAGAATCATTCAGTGAAGCTTTCTGACACTTTCCTTAAGGTGCAAGCAAAAATCGATGCGTATAAAGGAAAAGGAAAGGATGTGACCGCTTGGCAAAAGAGTCTTGATGATGCAAAAATTCTTGTCGCGACAGACATGAATGCACTCGTTACCATTTTAGCTAAAGTAGGAGCACTTACCCCTGCTGATTATGGTACTTCAAGTAAGATGGTTATTGATACCGCAAACAAGGATCTTAAGAATATTGCAAAAGATTTTAACACCATTGCAAAAAATCTTAACAAAACAAAAATCTTGAAGAATAAGACAAGTACCTCAACACCAGTTATCCCAGGCACAGGGACAACAACTACTCCAGTTGCTACAACTACAACCACTACTCCCACCTCTACACCATCACTTACTACCTACACTACTGCTCAGGTTGCAACACATGCAACTCCAGCAGATTGTTGGATTGTTGTTTCAGGAAAAGTGTATTCGGTTGGAGGGTACATCTCTATGCACCCGGGTGGATCATTTGCTATCTCCAGTCGTTGTGGCCAAGATGCAACAACCGCATTTAATACCCGCGGAGGATCTGGGACTCACTCAGCAAACGCACGATCCATTCTTGGAGGATTTCTTGTAGGAACACTCTAAATACAAGGATTGTTTGTTCTCTATACTAAAGAGCAACACCGACAGGTGTTGCTCTTTGTAGTTTTAATGTGCAATAGTAAACGCTTCTACATGAGTCGCTCCTTCTTTAAGTAATACTCTCCTTGCTTCGAGAAGAGTTGCTCCGGTTGTTGTCACATCATCGATGAGGATAATGTGTAATCCTCTCACATCAGTGCTTACCTTAAAAGCATTATGTTGATTTTTGAGTCGTTCGTTACGAGAACGTGTAGTAACTTGGCGTTTTTTTGATTCTGCTCTTGTAAGGATATTGATTTGAACAGGGAGGTTGGTATGCTTTGCGATAACACGTGCCATGGCTTCGGTATGATTATATCCTCGTATGTACTGTCGCATCGTCGGCATTGGTATGGGAACAAGGACATAGGTAGTGAGTGCTCTCATTTTGATTTCATCTACTAGTCTTTTTGTAAGCGGGGAAATCAGATCTTTCCTGTGAAAATATTTGACCGCATGTATGGCTTTTTTAATCACCGGGTCTTTAAATGAATACACACTTGTAATATACGGGGCAGGGGTGTCGACTGCTCGTTTTCGTGCATCAAGACAATCCTCACAAAATGACTCACCTTCCTTGTGGCAGTGATAACAATATGAGGGGAACAATAATGACCCAAGCGAAGAGATAATTTTTTGTATCATCCACATACTTACAAAGTGTATAAGGAAAAATAGAACAAAGATAGTATATACTTATGGTATCTATGTTGAACTTTTTAAAGAAAGAGGAAGTTAATCAAGCGCTCGGTCTTGATATAGGAACTTCTACTGTAAAAGTTGTACAGCTTCGCAAAGAAAAGAATCGTATTATTCTTGACACCTATGGAGAGGTTGCACTTGGGCCTTATGCTGGGCTTAAGATTGGTCAGGCGGCCCACCTCGGTGAAGAAAAATTACTCGAAGCAATCAAAGATCTCTTCAAAGAGGCAAAAGTAACAGCACGTGATGCGGTAGTAGCACTCGATTCTTCAAGTGCCTATGTTTCTCTTGTGCATGTGCCAAAGGTTGGAGATGAGGAACTACGAACGATGATGCCTCTTGAAGCAAGAAAATATATTCCAATTCCACTTACAGATGTACAAATGGATTGGTGGCACATTCCTCCTACGGTAAAGTTTCAGGGCGATGAGAAAATGACAAGTGTTGTGCTTGCTGCGGTAAACAATTCAGCGCTTGCTAGTTACGATAGTCTTGTGAAAAAATTGGAGCTCAAAAATGTTGAATATGAAATTCATGGATACAGTCTTCTTCGTAGTTCACCACCGCATACACACAAGATGGTGATGTATGTCGATATTGGGGCGGTATGTACTGTGCTTTCACTTGTCTACCAAGGAATTGTGCTTGATATGCATGTGATAAGTCGTGGGTCACAAGATGGTACTATGCAACTTTCACGTGCACTCTCTATCACCATTGATACTGCAGAAGAATCAAAAAGAGTTTTTGGCTATAAAGGGGATGAATCGAATCCTTATCTGAAGGATATTCTTGAACTTTCGAGTTATCCACTTTTTGGGGAGGTCGCACGTCTATCTCTTATGTACGAAAGAAAGTATAATCAGACTATAGAAGGAATAATTTTGACGGGAGGCGGTGCGCGTATTCCTGGTATGATTACTACTTATAGCAAGACAGTACATATTGCAGGGAGAATTGTAACACCGTTTGAGCAGGTTGTTGTCCCAGAATTTCTTTCTGAAATGATGGAACGTGTGGGGCCAACATATGCTGTAGCACTCGGATGTGCACTTAAGAAATTAGTTTCTCAATAATCTAAATGGCATTCTCATTTAATCCAGGACAATCTACAGCCACAGGAATCCCTACTCAAGGGGGAATTGCTGGCGGGGTACAAGCCCCTGCAACCACTGAAAGCGCTCCTTCAGTTCCAGATTCACCGTTTCTCTTTATGCGAAACAGGGATCAGGAGATGACTGTGAATGCATACCTTCAGATACTCCTCATGGTTGTTTCGGCACTCTTTGTCCTTGCATCAGTAATACTTTTTGCATACAGTAAGTATCTTACTTCAAGTATTGAGTCAAAGAAGGCGGAACTAATCGCAAAAGATGCCACCTTTAAAGAATATCCTTTGGAAGACATGAAGAGGCTCTCTAAACGATTTACTGTGCTTGGTCAGTTAATGAAAGACTACGTCTCAGCGCGATCACCACTCAGGTTTTTGGAGGATGTTGTTGAGAAGCAGGTAGTGTTCAACAACTTTGTCTTTAGTAAAAATCTTAATTCCTCTGGTTATACAATGAGCTTTAAAATTCTCACCAATAACTATCGAGCGCTTATCCAACAGCTTGATGCACTTAATCTCACTCAGTACAGCAAGGTGGTGCCACAACCAAAGATTGGTAATCTTACAGATATTAATAGTAGTTCCCTTACTATTCAAATATCCGCACCAGTTTTTGTTCAGGGTATTTTGTCTGAAGATATTGTATTTGTACCAGTAGCGGGGTCTTCTACACCGGGAGTATCACCGAGTATTAGTGGCACCGGGACCACTACACCATAAATTATTATGTCACCTAAACTACTTAACATTCTCCTTGTCGCCATCCCAGCAGTTCTTTACTATGGTTATTTAAATCCAGCATATACCGGTGATCCTGGGCTAATATGGACACCTGAGTCGAGTATATTTGTGTTGCAATCACAGAATATTCAGTATACCAACGCGTTTGATCAGGTTTCATTGGTCGAGAAAGAAATTGAAAAGATAAATAAGGATTATTTGTCAGTAGATAGTAAAGTAAAAGACAAGGCATTGCTTCTTCTTCCTGATTCTGTTGATCCAATCAAGCTTCGTAGTGAAGTAGTTTCAATTGCTAATGATGCTGGGGTTGCAATCTCTGGGCTAACGGTTACAGTAAATGGAAGACAACAAGCAAAGGAAGTTGGTAGTTACTTAGTAAGTTTTTCGACACGGTCGCACTATTCTGTCTTCAAAAAAATGATTGAAGGATTCGATAAGAGTACTCGATTCTTCGTACTTGAGTCTGTATCTATACAGCGACCGGATTCAAAAGAAGCTGGTGTCGCGGTTATTGATGATGGAGAGACTCTCAACTGTCTTGTAACATTTAGGGTGTATTATCTTAAATAATTTTTTAAAGTATGCAGATAAGTATTTCAAAATTTATGGGAGTCGTTACAGGGATTGTTATCCTTGGACTTATTGCAGCGTTCGGGTATTTTGTATATACAGTCTTTTTTACTGCAAGTGTTACTACGGCAGCTCCGTCGTTGGACAACATAAATACCAACGTGCTTGGTCCAAAAGCCCAAAAAGCAGCATCAGTACTTGTAAATGCTACCGACAGAATTTCTCTTAAGAAAAAGGATTTATCCTATACCGAGTCAAAACTTTTTAATTCTTTCACGGAGGTCCCTGGTTCTGTACCATTAAGCGAATCACGAGGACGACCGGATCCTTTCGTCCCGTATGTTGCTCCTTGATCTATTCGTTAGTCAAAATAAATTAACCGAAATCGAAGCCAAAGAAATCGATGCAAGTGTCTCTTCTACAGAAGGGCTTCTTGTTGATGATTTACTTGCAAAAAAAGGGATAACAAGCGATGAAATAACCGAAGTACGTAGTACTTTGCATGGTCTTCCAATCTTTCGTGAAGAAATAGCAGAGAATAAGGAACTTACTAAGTATATAAATATTGTTCAGTCTAAACAGTTTCTCGCAGTACCGCTTGAGATACGAGACGAAGTGCTTCTTGTGGGGGTGGTAGATCCCGAACATGGGAACGTGCTCTCAAGCCTCCAATTTCTTTTTGGCGCAGATCATCAAGCATATAAGGTGTATCTTATCAGTTACGATTCTTTTAAAAAGCATTTCGGTATTACTTCCCCAAATGATATTAAGGATGATAAAGCAAGTGTTACTGATAAGGTGGATAATGAAATTCTTTCTTATGTCGGGAAAGATGATGAGGATAGACTCGATAAGGACGAGGAAGATACAGGTGAAATAGATCTTGAAAATAATTCTGGCGTTCTTGATAAAAATCTCGCGAAGCTACCAATACCTGAAATCTTCAGTACACTACTTCGTTATGCAATTGATAACGGTGCCAGTGATATCCATATTGAACACGTTGGACTTTCTGTACGTACTCGTGTCCGTATGGATGGACGACTCGAACAGATAGCAGCGCTCCCTATTAAACTTCATCCGATGATCATTGCCCGTGTAAAGATTCTCTGTGGAATGAAGCTTGATGAGAAAAGAAAGCCTCAAGACGGGCGTTTTAGTACCAAGTTCGGTGATCGAAAGATCGACTATCGTGTGTCATCATTCCCTGGCTATTATGGTGAAAAGATCGTGATCCGTATTCTCGATAGTGTGAAAGGTGTTAAATTGCTTGCTGAAATTGGATTTTCTGAGCGTCAGATGAAGCAGGTTCGTGATGCCCTTGCTGCTCCATATGGAATGGTGCTTATCTCAGGACCTACTGGATCTGGAAAGACTACGACACTGTATTCGATGTTGAATGAAATCGACCGTGACCATAGAAATGTAGTATCACTCGAAGATCCTATTGAATATAACGTAGGAGGAATGAATCAGTCCCAAGTGTTTCCTGATATCGGCTATACATTTGCCTCCGGACTTAGATCAATACTTCGTCAGGACCCTGACGTGATTATGGTGGGAGAAATTCGTGACGGTGAAACCGCGCAGCTTGCTATCCAGGCAGCGCTTACAGGACACTTAGTGTTCTCAACAATCCACACCAACACGTCTATCGGTGTGATAACACGTCTTCTTGATATGGGTATTGAACCGTACCTTATTGCTCCAGTGCTTATCGCAGCACTTGGTCAGCGTCTGTCTCGTCAAATTGCAGATGGGTGTGGTGAAGAAATGGAAATGACAGCATCACTTAAACAAATGATTGAAACTCAATTTGCCGATCTTCCCCCACAATTCAAAAAAGAATTTAGAACAGATAGAGCCTTCTTTGAAGCAAAACCAAACGCACAATATCCAACAGGAATGAAGGGGCGTCTCCCTGTGTTTGAAGTGCTTACCATTACCGATGAAATAGAGGAAGCGATTCTACGTAGTAAAGGTGAAGAAGAAATACGAAAAATTGCCCGCAGGGATGGTATGGTGACTATCAAAGAAGATGCAATGCTTAAGTGTATGGACGGGAAGATACCGTTTATTGAACTTGCAGAATTGTAGAACAGCCTTCAGCTATTAGTTTGTAGCCTTTAGCAATATACACCACAATATGTTGAAGTTGTATTTGTTTTTTAAATTATTAGTTGTGGGTTATACAATTGTGGTTTGGAACTTACTTGTTATACTTTCCTTAGCTAAAGGCTACAAGCTAACGGCTACTAGCTGTCCACTATGAACTACGAAACAGAACTTGATGACATTATTATGACTCTTGTGAAAGAAGGGGGCTCGGATCTGCATTTTGCTGTTGGATGTTTCCCAACCCTTCGAATCAATAGAGAGCTTATTCCTCTTACACGAAAGAAAGAATTAACTGGAGAAGATACACTAGGTTTTTTGCATCAGATGATTGGAGAAAAGTCACTCACTAATTTCGTAGTAAAACAAGAGCTTGATTTTTCATATACTCACCGTAAGGAATACCGTCTCCGTGGAAATGCTTCGTTTCAACGTGGGGTTATTTCGATCGCTCTTCGTCTTGTTCCACGAGTTAGAACAGTTAAAGATCTTGGATTACCAGAACAACTTATTTCTATTTCTCGTGAGAAACAAGGTTTTTTCCTTGTGGTGGGGCCAGTGGGCCAAGGAAAGTCAACGACGCTAGCTGCAATGGTTGCACTAATTAACCAAGAGTCGAAACGACATATTCTTACCATTGAAGATCCTGTTGAGTTTCGTTTTGATCAAGATAAGTCTCTCATTGAACAACGTGAAGTCGGTATCGATACGAACGACTTTAATACCGCACTTATTCATGCACTTCGCCAAGATGTCGATGTTATCATGATTGGTGAAATGCGTGACAGAGAAACAATTGCGACTGCGGTAACAGCCGCAGAGACAGGGCACTTGGTACTCTCGACGCTTCACACTAACTCTGCGGCTCAAACTATTGATCGTATTATTGACTCATTCCCCGGGGATCAGCAGAATCAGATACGACTCCAGCTTTCATCGTCACTTATCGGAGTACTTTCCCAACGTCTTATTCCTTCAACTTCTGGTGGATTGATCCCTGCGTTTGAACTTCTTCTTAATACGGGAGCAATTGCGAACCTGATACGCGAAAAGCGAACTAACGAAATCGATACACTCATTGAAATTGGTTCAAAGGATGGAATGATTGACTTTGATAGATATATTGCTGGACTTGTAAGGGAAGGGCTTGTGGCTCGTGATGTCGCATATGGGTATGTTCGTCGTCGAGGTCTTTTTGAAAGACTTCTTTAACATTTCTTATGATTTTTCACTATACTTGGCTTAATAATAACGGAAACAAGGAAGAAGCTGATGTTGAAGCAACATCACTTGATAATGCAATTCTTATTATTCAAAAGAAGGGGATTACCACTATTCTTGAGGTACAGGAGAAGATAGATAAGAAAAACAACGCGCTCTACATTATCCATAAAAAGTTTTTTAAGCAGAAAATAAAGCAAAAGGATATCGTGCTTTTTTCTCGACAAGTTTCGACACTTTTTGAGGCCGGGGTTTCCGCCTTGCGTGCTTTTCGTCTTCTTGCACAAGAAAATGAGAATAAAACGCTGCAAGAACGTATCATGGAGGTGGCTGATGATATTGAAGGAGGAGTCTCTCTTTCTGAAGCACTTTCTAGGCGACCTGACCTTTTTTCTAATTTCTATGTGAACATGGTGAAAGCTGGTGAGGAAAGTGGAAAGTTAAACGAAGTGTTCTTGTTTTTGGCAGATTACCTCGACCGCGATTATGAACTTACTCAGAAAATAAAGAAGGCTCTTACGTACCCATCGTTCGTTATTGGAACTTTTTTCCTTATTATGGTTGGTATGCTTACGTTTGTGGTCCCTAAAATGGCGAAAATGTTCGCCGAAGAAGGAGCACAGCTTCCTTTGGTGACGAGAATAGTCCTTTTTATCTCCGATCTCTTTGTGAAATATGGCCCGATCACATTTCCTCTTCTATTTGTTGCGTATCTCATCTTCCTTCAGTGGAAAAAAACAGAAGAAGGCGGGTATACGTATGATGAATTTACCTTGAAAATCCCAGTGTTTAAAAATTTGTTACAAAAGATTTTCTTACAGCGTCTTGCTGATAACATGAACACAATGCTCACTAATGGTGTGCCTATTGTGAAAGCCATCGACATCACTACTTCGATTATTGATAACAGGGTATACAAGAAACTCTTAGCAAGGGTCTCAGAGAAAGTACAATCTGGAAAATCTTTCTCTAAGGCCCTCTATGAAGAACCTCGCGTTCCTAATATTCTCGTGCAAATGGTGCACATTGGAGAAGAAACAGGAGAACTTGGGTACATTCTTAAGAATCTCGCGCTCTTCTACCGTCGTGAGCTTGATACTGCTATCGATAGTATGATTGGACTTATCGAACCAGCGATGATTGTGGGGCTTGGTATTGGTGTAGGTGTTCTCGTGTCAGCTATCCTTCTTCCAATGTATGCTCTTACGGATGCTATCAAATAGATAACAGACCGCCCCGCTAACAGAACACAGACAAAACACAGAGAGAACCAAAGGTTCTCTCTGTGTTTTCCGATGTCTGTTTATCTGTGCTCTGTTGTCTAGTTTCTTCGGTTATCCACATATTTTCTCTTATGAGCTTGTTTTTTTAGAGATTACAGGTATATACTTTATAACATCTACAAAAGATAGAAAAAAATTATGTCAAACACATTTAAAAAAACCAGTGTCCGTGGGTTCACCCTTATTGAACTTCTTGTGGTGATCGCAATCATTGGATTGCTTTCGACCATTATTGCAGCACCTATTCAAAGTGCTCGTAAGAAAGCTCGTGATGCTAAGAAGATTGCCGAACTTAAATCAACAGAACTTGCTCTTGAGCAGTATGCTGAATCAAACTCTGCACAGTATCCTACAAATCCTTTTGGAGTAACAGGAGGATTGTCACCTCAGTTTATGCCACTTCTCCCAACGTTCGCTGCATCAACCACTTCTAATGCTCGAGATGCATTTGCGTATGCTTACTATGTTGCTTCTTCCACTGGAGCAGGAGATCAGATATTCGCTTATCACTTTGGTGTAAAGCTCGAAGTGTATGGCCCTGCGCTTGAAACAGATCGTGATTGTGTTGGTCCATTGCTTGGTCCTTCACTTTTGACTCCTTACTGTGCTGTGTATAACGGTAACTTCTTGTCTTCATTCTTGGTTGATAATGGAAGTAACTTAGCTCAGGTTGCAAATGCATCAAGTAGTCTAGGGCAGTTAACAATTGAGAGTATTCTCGTTGACATAAATGGTTCTGACTTCCAGAGTACATTGAACTATCCTGGAGTAGCTGCACCACTTTCTCCTTACTCTGAGGTCTCAACAAGTACTTGTGTGGCTGTAAAGGATTGTATCTTCGACGTAACATCACAGCAATAATTTAAAGGTTCCTATTGAATGTGTTATCTATCTTAGCTTTCATTTTCGGTGCATCGGTAGGAAGCTTTGTACAGGTTGTTGCTTCACGACTTCATGTTGCACCTATTATGAAAGGGCGTAGTAAGTGCCTCTCCTGCGGAGAGGCACTTCGCGCTTTTGATCTTATCCCTATCTTTTCCTATCTTTTCTTAAAAGGGAGGTGTCGTTATTGTAAAACCAGGTTCGGAATTTCTGCTCTTGTCATTGAATCTCTCTTCGGGTTTACTTTTCTTTTTCTGTATCAGTTGGTGCTCAAGGGCCAACCTACTTTACTCACAAGTAGTTTCTGGCTTGTGTACTACACGCTCTTATTCATTGTGCTTGGAGTAATGGCTCTCTACGATAGACTCCATTCATATATTCCAATAGAGTTCCTCGGGTCATACCTTGCACTTACGGTTCTTATGTTTGGAGTACGAGTAGTAGAACACCATCAACTACTAGGTCTCCTGTCTCCTCTCTTTGTAGCACTACCATTTTTTAGTATTTGGTTATTCACTAAGGGGAAGGGCCTTGGTTTTGGTGATGTGATATTATTTTTCGGGGTTGGTGCATTTTTTGGAACACTTGAGGGATTTGCAGTTCTTATCATTGCGGTGTGGCTTGGGGCAATCTACGGACTATACTTTAAGTATGTGATTAATAGGAATCGAAGTATCTCATCAGCAATTCCTTTTGTTCCGTTTATCGTGATATCGTTTCTTATTGTGTTGTTCACAGGTATTGACATTCTTTCAATCGCTATGTTCTTTTCTTAATGGTACTATGTACATATGTCGTTAAGAAGACTTTTATTAAGGAGGGGGGTGAAACAAGGGTTTACGCTTATTGAATTACTGGTAAGTGTCAGCATCATGGCGATCATCTTAGGGATCACCTTTTCAGGTGGGCCACAATCTATCATGAGGTTAACCCTCACAGATAATGCGTATCAGGTTGAACTGATGGTCCGCGAGGCTCAGTTGCAAGGAAGTGCCATTAATTCCTTTAATGACATATACGGCGGGGTCGGTATTTTTATCGACAGAAGCACACCATCTCTAGTTGTTAAATTTAAAGATATTATTGATACTAGTATACAAAGAGCGATCGGGGTAGGAAATGGCCTCTATGATACAACGCCAACAGATGAAAAAGAATCTCTTTTTAAAATGAGTAATAATCATCGTATAGGGAAGCTTTGTGTTGCGTCAAGCACATCACCACTTATGTGCAACGATTTACAACCAATCCACATAAACACTCTCACAGTATCATTTAACCGCCCGAAGCAAACAGCACATATTTATATTAATGGGACTTCGAGTGTTGATTATACGATGGCATGTATCCAGGTCGATTCGCTTAAATCGCCAGCACCAGGCTTTGTTAAGTCATTGTACGTGTATAGGTCTGGCATGATCACAAAAACTTCAGAAATTTGTAGATAACACATGAAAATTATCTTTTGTTACAAAAAAATACCCGCCTTCTCGCTTGTAGAAATTCTTGTTGTGCTTGGGTTGTTCTCTTCGATTGCTACCCTTAGTCTTGGGGCACTCTTTAATGCGCAGTCGATTAACGGACACCTTCAAGAAACCCAGTCCATTTTGGATAATATTAATCTTTCGCTACAGACGGTAACACGAGATATTCGTTTTGGGAGTGATTTTTATGCAACATCTACAATTCCGATAGCAGGGGCAATTCCTGCTGTAAGGAGGAACTGTGCATATGGTGACGGAACCAGTGTCGGCTGTACAGTGCTTGTGTTTAAATCAGCAGACGCAACAAATGATCTTGATCGTACTGTGCTATATGTAAACAATGGTATTCTCTACAAAAAAGAATATCCATACGGAGGAGATCCGGTCACTCTCCAAATGACCGCAAACGATGTAACTATTAGTTCGCTTATATTCTATGTAGAAGGAGCTCAAACGTCAGATGGGTCAAGTGATGAGCTTGGAGCTAATGACTATACGCAACCACTCGTCACGTTACTTATCTCTGGAGAGACACGATCTCCAAGAACCTCGGTTCCGTCGGTTAGTTTTAATATTCAAACTCATGTTTCTATTCGTGAGCCCGATAATAAATAAACGTATGAAGTCAATGTATACAAAAACATTTCACTGTAAAAGGGCTACTAGAGGTTTTACACTTCTGGAGACACTTACTTCGATTGCAATTTTGGCGATGGTAATTATTGGTCCACTCGCAGTGATTATTAACTCATCGTCGTATGCAAGAGAAACTAAGGACACAGTAATAGCAACATATTTGGCAGAAGAGGCAATTGAATTATTGCAAAATCAGTATGATTCGTTGTATGTATTTTGCAAAAAACAACCAAGTGATCCGCTTTGTACTACCGCAACCAGTGAGACCCCAGGACAGATAGCATGGAGACTGTTTAAACAAAGGTTGGGTGACGGGGGCGACGCTACACACCCATCGTGTTTTCTTAAAAGAGAAAATGGGGATCCTGACAATGCAAGCGGGTGTTCATACGATTTTGTATATATGATAGGTGATATTACTACCTCTCCTTCACGGTACATAACTACTGAGCCAGAATGTAAGTATATTGTTGGAGTAGCTACCACCACAACCACAGGTATTCGTCATATGTATGTTTGCCAAGGTGTTTCATCTCACTACATGAATGGTGAGATTGACTCAAAAAACTTTACTCGTAGTGTGAGTGTTGAGTGGCTCCCTTCATCATTTGAAGTTGGTGCGACTATGGCAGAATATTATCAAGATGACCTCCGAATAACTGTAGAAGTCGAGTACAGGGGGGTAAACGGTTACCCTCGCACGATTACTGTTGTTAGATTCATGCACTCACAGCCATAGCGTATGATAGACAAATTTCAAAAAAACATGATAAAAAATAATTATAGAAAAGGGTTTATTCTTCCATTTACGATGCTCATTTCTACGCTTGTACTCCTTGTGGTGGGGAGTGTGCTTACATTGTTGTCTAAACAGCTCTACTTTTCAAAAATTTATAAACAGAGCCAGGCAGCGTATTACGCAGCAGATGATGCAATTGCATGTGCTATTGAGATAGATGACGGATATCAAGGTTCAGATGGATTGGGGATTTTCCCAAGCAGTACAACGACAGACGCGTACGTGTATATTAATGATACTCTCGCATATGTGAATGCACGTAGACTTGCAAATGTCCCGCCACTCCCAATTGTTACTCTTAATGATATTAAGTGCGCACAGTCAGCAATATTTAACCCTACCGTTTCTTCATTTGCAACTGCGACAGAATTTTATCAACGGTCAACAGTATCGGGTTCAGAGGGAGGAGTGGTGTCTGTCTATAACATGCGCATGCCTCTTGGAGGTGGAGCATTTCGTTGTGCCAAGGTGACTATCAATAAGACACCATCATTCCGTCAAATTGTCGCTCAAGGATATGCAAAATGTGATGATCCAAATGGTTCTGTTGAGCGTGCTGTGGTAAACACAACAGTTTCAGAATAGCCCATATTACCTTCTTTTATAAGGCTTTTTATGTTATTCTGATACATATGAATAAGGGAGAATCCTTAAAAAGAATAGAAGCACTTAGAGCTCTCCTTGAACACCATCGAGTGCTCTATCATGTACATGATGCCCCGGTAATCTCTGATGAGGCATATGATTCACTCATGAAGGAGTTATCTGATTTGGAGAAAAAGTACCCGGAGGCAGATTCACCCCTTTCACCCACAAAACGTATTGGTGGTAACGTGCTTGATAAGTTCGAAAAAGTTCATCATGAGATAAGGCAGTGGAGCTTCGATAACGTTTTTAATTTCGAAGAGCTTGTTACGTGGGAGGAAAGAAACCTTACCCTCCTTCGTAAACAGGGGGTCGAGACAAAACCCACATATATCACTGAACTTAAGATCGATGGTCTTAAGATAATTCTTACATATGAAAATGGAAAGCTTGTTCGCGGAGCAACGCGAGGTAACGGTGAGGTTGGTGAAGATATTACTGAGAATATAAAAACAGTAAAATCAATTCCGCTTGTGTTACCAGAACCAATTTCTATTACGGTTATCGGGGAAGCGTGGATGAAGAAAAAAGATTTAGAAAAAATTAACAAAGAACGCGTAAAAGAAGGCCTTCCTTTGTATGCGAATACACGCAATCTTGCGGCAGGGACACTTCGTCAACTGGATCCACGCGTCGTTGCATCTCGACACTTACAGCTCTTTGCGTACGATATAGAAGGTGGAAATTTCGCAACTCAACAGGAAGAACTGGAAACACTCTCTCGTTTTGGTTTTTTGGTAAACAACGATCATGTGCATTGTGTAACCTTGCAGGAGATTCAGTCTTTTTATGATTCTTGGACCAGTAAACGAAATAAAGAAGATTATGGTATTGATGGACTAGTGATTAAGATTAACGAGCGTGCGCTATGGGATACGCTTGGGTATACTGCGAAATCTCCTCGTGGAGGAATTGCATATAAGTTTCCTGCTGAAACGGTTGCTACAAGACTTCTATCTATTACGTGTCAGGTTGGAAGAACAGGTGCAGTCACTCCTGTTGCTGAACTTGCCCCTGTCTTACTTGCTGGTTCAACAGTATCCCGCGCGACACTTCATAATCAAGACGAGATTGCGCGTCTTGATGTTCGTGTCGGGGATACCGTTGCTCTTCGTAAAGCAGGAGATGTCATTCCAGAAATTTTTGATGTGTTTAAGGAATTGCGACCAAATAATACTCGGCGATTTGTGATGCCAACGACCTGCCCTTCGTGCGGGTCTCTTCTTGTCCGTATTGAGGTTGGAAAAGAGCTCTCAGCTGCCCTCTATTGTAAAAACAAAGCATGTGAGGCAAAGCATCTGGAGGGATTAATACATTTTGTGAGTAAGAAGGGAATGAATATTGAAGGGCTTGGAGAAAAGATCATTGAAACATTTCATGATATTGGAATTATAAGTGATGCTGTCTCAATCTTTCATATTAGAAAAGAGGACATCGAAGGGTTAGAGGGGTTTGGTGAGAAGTCAGCAGAAAATATTATTGCTTCGATTAACACTGCTCGAAGTGTTCCGCTTCATCGTTTACTCTATGCGCTTGGAATTCGTCATGTTGGAGAACAGACCGCAAAAGATATAGCGAAGCATTTTAAAACAATCGAAGCAATTATCGAAGCACATGATGAAGATTTTCTTGCGATTGATGGGGTCGGGGATATCGTCCTTCATTCTCTTAAAGATTTTTTCACATCAAAAAATAATATTACTTTTTTGAAACGACTTATTGAGGAAGTTGAAGTGATACAAGAGACTGGAGCTGTCACAGAGAAACTCGCAGGACGCACTTTTGTGATTACAGGAACGCTCCCTACACTTTCTCGAGACGAGGCTAAGAGTGTCATTGAGAAGAATGGTGGTAAGGTGTCTGGAAGTGTTTCGAGTAAGACAGATTACCTTTTGGCAGGAGAAGGGGGAGGCGGAAAGCGTGATGATGCACTAACGTACGGTGTAAAAATCATCACAGAAGAAGAGTTAACGAAGTTATTACAATAGTCATCTATATTATGCGATAAAAGTTATATTTTGACTTTTCGTAAAATATATAGCAGTATTGAAAAAGGTGTTTTTTAGAGATTTCTTGGTAGATAACTTCTTATGCAAAAGGGGAAGTTAATGGCAAAAAAGAATGAAAGTTATTGTGTGCTTGCTGGTAAATGCAGAGCCACACTTCTCTTTAAGATTACAAAAGAGGGGGACGGGGTTTCTGGTCTGGTGAGTAACTTTTTCTTGAGTCTTGTGAATGGCTCGGTATGGACGGGTAAAGTCGCAGAGAAACCTCTTTTCGGTATCTCCGGCTCTGGTGGACCCTCACAAGTGTACGAAGTTTCTTTGACCTGGGATTTAATAGTCGAAGAAATTGTAGAATTCAAGCTCTTCGCAAAAAATCTTGAAAAGAGAGTAGTCCAAGAACTCTCAGGTGTCTACAAGGTGGAGAGTTTCGATCTGAGTGTGGACATCCCTGTTGTGGAGGCAGAAACGCTTTCACTTGATGAGGTTGCGCACGCATAAGGAGCTATATGCCTAAAAGCCGACTGTCTAACAACTGTCGGCTTTTTATTATTATGCTATAATTCCTACCATGACGTTTACAGAACAAGATCTCGATAATCTTTCACGACTTGCGCGTATTGATGTTGCAAGTGATGAGAAGCAAAAAATGCTTCACGATATGCAAGCAATTCTTGGATATGTTTCAGAAATAAACGAAGTGGAGGGTGTAGTGACACGAGGGGATGAGGTACTCTACAACGTGGTTCGTGATGATGTAGTGACCCGTGAGACGGGGACTAATACAGATGCACTACTGAGTGAAGCTCCGCTTGTGAAAGACGGGTATGTAGAAGTAATTCAAGTTTTAAAATAAGCTCAAGAAATTACATTTTAGATTTAGAAATAGGAACACAATGCAAAAATCATTACGACAACTTCATGAAGAACTGGTGAGCGGTACTCTTACTGTGGAATCGCTTGTTGCTTCACATAAAAAGAGAATCGCTGAAAAGGAAAAAGAAATACATGCATTACTTGGAATGTATTCTGACGATTTAGTAAATTCCCAAATAAGAAAGGCAGAGAAAATGCTTGCGGATAACACTTCAACAATCCTTACAGGGATACCAATAGTGCTTAAAGATAATATTTTAGTTGAGGGTGAAATTGCAACCGGAGGTTCAAAAATTCTTGAACACTATGTGGCAACGTATGACGCCACCGTGGTAAAAAAATTAAAGGAAGCAGGAGCAGTGCTTATCGGGCGAGCTAATATGGATGAATTTGCCATGGGTGGATCAACAGAAAATTCAGCCTATGGTGTTACTAAGAACCCTCGCGATAGTACCAAAGTTGCCGGTGGATCATCAGGTGGGTCAGCTGCGGTAGTAGCCTACGGTGGAGTGCCAATTTCTCTTGGTTCAGATACTGGTGGATCCATTAGACAGCCTGCATCATTTTGTGGCATTGTTGGTCTAAAAACAACCTACGGTGATGTCTCACGATATGGACTTATGGCAATGGGAAGTTCTCTTGATCAGATAGGACCTTTTGGAAATTCAGTAGAGGATGTGGAAGAGGTATACAAAATAATTTCTGGTCATGACCCACTCGATAGTACTTCACTTCCTGATACCTTGCGACAGAGTAGTAAGAAAAAAGAAGGTCTTAAAAAAATAATTGGAGTACCAACATCATTTGTTAATGCTAAAGGGGTTGATGCAGAAGTGCTTGCTAATTTTAATGAATCAATTTCAAAACTAAAGGGGCTTGGGTATTCTGTACAAGAGGTAACTATCCCTAATCTTGAGAAATCTCTTTCGGTGTATTATGTGCTGATGTTCGCAGAAGTGTCGAGTAATTTGGCGCGATATGACGGTATCAGATATGGACTATCCCACCCTGGTGAGACGAGCATTCGTAGTTATTTTGAATCACGTACTGCCGGGTTTGGGCCTGAGGTGAGAAGAAGAATTCTTCTTGGTACTTATGTACTCTCCTCTGGATATTATGATGCATATTACAATAAGGCGAACCTTGTTCGTGAGATGTTGAAAAAAGAATTTGTAAAAATTTTTGAGATGGTTGATGTGATTGCTACTCCGACCTCTCCTGTCCCAGCGTTTACAATTGGAGAAAAATCGCAGGACCCACTCGCAATGTATTTAGCAGATATCTTTACGGTACCTGTCAATATAGTTGGGGTTCCAGCACTATCTGTCCCATCGGGGAAAACTAAGAATAATCTCCCTCTTGGCTTTCAGTTTATAGCGCCACACACACGAGAAGATATACTATTCACTTACGGTAAGGATTTAGAAAAGCTATACTAAGGGTAGCCGTTAGTCTTTAGCAAGTAGTTGTTAGCTTGTAAGCACATTTGCGTTTACAAGCTACAAGCTACAAGCTACAAGCTACAAGCTGCCCTTCTCATGTATTCTTTCTCTATAGATTATCTTTTTAACAGAGTGTATGACGTGTTGCTTTGGATAAAGTATACATGGTTGTTCACGCTTCTTCGTAAAGATCCAGGAGCATATCTTGCAGAACATGTCGGAAGAGATTGGGATGGTCTTCGTGACAGGGGGTGGTTTGACGACTACCTTGCACAAGCAAATAATACAGTGCCTACTGCCGATGTTAAAGTTTCTCTTTGGCAGAGGATGCTTGAGTCTCTGGGGCTTAAAGTGCGTGATAGTGATGGTGACGGAATTCCTGATGTCACTGACCCTCATCCTTTCGATAAAGATAATCTTTCAAAAGCAGAACTTAAGGAGCGCTACGAAGCAGACTATTCTTTTTCTGATAAGTTTCGTGATCTCTTTGGGATTGGACCGGCAGATGCAGACAAGGATGGAGTTCCTGATAGCTATGAGTTGAAGCATGGACTTGACCCTCATAACCCTGACTCAGACAGAGATGGAGTATTCGACGGTCAAGAACTTATCCAAGGGACCGATCCTCTTAATAATGATACTGATGGGGATATGGTGCTTGATGGGAGAGATGAGGCACCGCTTGATCCTCATGTTTCTTCCATTGGTCCTGATAGTGACGGGGATGGAGTAAGTGATGCTATTGAAAAAATTCTTGGTACAGATCCAATGAAGAAAGATACAGATGGGGATGGGATTACAGATAATATGGATACCTATCCACTTGATCCAAGTAATCTTAGTCAGGTTCCTGCACTTGATATCGCTAAGAATACTGAGGGACTTCACTTTGCAATTCAGAACCCCGTGCTCTCATTGTTTACTGACATGCTTTCACTCGCTACTTTTGCTATTCTCTTAGTGTTTGTGTACGCTGCAACACGATGGTTTATTATTTTCTTAGAAGGGCTTAACCATTATGAACACCACTTCCACCACGGTGATGGTCATCATGGCGCAACCCATAAAGGTCATGTGATACGAGATGGAGAATCTCATGATGAGATGCCTGCAGGGATTGCTGGGTTGCCTATTGGTTCTGGAATCCCGGTAGCACCTCCTCCATCACGAGAGTTTACTGATCATCCAAAGTTTGCAGTCATACAAGGGTATATGAGTAGTAAGAGTGAAGCACTGTGGAGGATTGGTATCATGGAGGCAGATAATCTTCTTTTGGAAATATTAACTGAAAAAGGATATGAAGGTGAGGGGGTCGGAGAGAAACTTAAAAATGCGAGTTTCAGGACGGTGGATCTTGCGTGGGATGCGCATAAGATTCGTAATCGAATTGCACACGAAGGGTCTGATTTTCAGTTGACCGAACGAGAAGCAAAAAGAGGGTTTACTCTTTTTGAGTCAGTGTTTCGTGATTTGAAAGCGATCAGGTAACTGATACAGATATATCATAGACTGTTCTAGGGTAAGTGCTGAAGAATACAAAACAAGCGACACCGTAAGTGTCGCTTGTTTTGTATTTTTGTTGTAGGGACAGGAATATCGGTCACAAAACTTATCATTGTATGCTCGTCGATAAAGTTTTCTGACCACTATTCGATTCCTGACATAAATGACTCAGGTCATTTATTTCTAACGAGACAAGAATCGGTCACGAAACTCCTCGCCTTGCTCGAAGTAGTTTCGCGACCCCGTATTCGATTCCTGACGCATATAACGAAGGTTATATGCTTCTAACTTTAACAAGAAAGAAAAAGAGCACTGATTACAGTACTCTTTTTCTTTCTTGTTGCGGGGACAGGAATCGAACCTGTGTCCCGAGGTTATGAGCCTCGTGAGTTACCTCTACTCTACCCCGCTATATTGTTATAATTAATTTTTTAACGAGTATTAAATAACCTCGGAGGTTATGAGAGCTATGAATTCTCTTGTGAGTTACCTCTACTCTACCCCGCTATATTGTTATAATTAATTTTTTAACGAGTATTAAATAACCTCGGAGGTTATGAGAGCTATGAATTCTCTTGTGAGTTACCTCTACTCTACCCCGCTATATTGTTATAATTAATTTTTTAACGAGTATTAAATAACCTCGGAGGTTGTAAGAGTTTTTGATTTTCTTGTGAACTCTTTCAACCCCCACTTCACTTCTCGTATATTTCATCACACATTTCTCTATAAAATGTGATGCCATAGTACCACAATTTTTCTTAATACACAAGAACATGTGAGAAAAAATGTGTGACTACATTGAATTTATGTCAAATGTATAGTAGTATTTGATGTACTTACTGCAGTATATTGAATACGTGTAGGAAAAATATTGCTATAAGTTTTGTGATTGTGCAATAAAACCAAAATATGTCAGTGTAGCTCAGTGGTCTGAGACGAAGTCTTATAAGAACTATTGTTTTGTAGGCTTATGAGTTACGATGACATATAATAAAAAATACATGTCAGTGTAGCTCAGTTGGTTAGAGCGAAGGACTCATAAGCCTTAGGTCGGTGGTTCGATCCCACCCACTGACACATGAACACAAAAAGAAGCAAATAGCTATTTGCTTCTTTTTGTGTTCACTGTGAAGATTTGGAGTAAGTGACCTGCGTCACTTACGTGTGGGGTCGAATAGTGGTCAGAAAGATGCTTCGAGGAGCTGGCGACGAGGCAGCTTTGTGACCGATCCCACCCACTGACACTATTACACTTTACCACCACTACACTTCCCACTTTTTTGTCACATCTTCCTTTTCTTTTTTTACAGGCTCTACGAAGCCTTGCTCGATATGGGCTTGCTTAAGTAAAGTGCGGACAAGACGGTCATAAGGAAACAGTGGGCATAATGATGACTTGGTACGAGAGAGTGAACACGATACTTGTACACTTTTATCAGATTTTTGAGTATGTGATAACGAGAAGTTAAGGGCTACATTATCAACACGATACTGTTTTGCTTCTGAAAGAATACCTAACTCATCTAATGTGGTGCGAAGCGGTGACATCCCATATTCTTGATGCGAACTTGGGATTGTAAGTTTCATCTTCTTTTTTGATTTCTCATTGCCTCCAAAAGCAAGAGTTATTGCTTTTATTTTCCAAGTAAGAAGTGGTACTCCTTTATTAGTTTTTGTAAAATCAAATGTCTCGTCGACAAAGGAAGCGAGTTCAAAGGATTCAACTTTTCCAGTATATCCACTTCCACATACAACGCGTAAAAAAGTATCAAGGAAAATAAGCTTCTCATACTTTGCCCCGGTGTAGGCAATAAGCACTTCTTTATCCTTTGGGAGGTAGACAATCTTCACTTCTTCTTTTCGTCGTAGCGTTCGTAGCTTCTCTCCTCTTGTTGAAGTTGAATCTTTTTTGACTGAGAGTATAGGTCTTCCATCAAAAGTCATACGTACGTACAGTAGTCCATCAAGTGTTTTATGGGTGAAATCAGATTCAGTTGCATTATCGTCTTTGTTAGCAATTCGAGAAAATTCTTTTGCAAGTTCAGTCATCGCAAGATCCGCAGCGAGAAGGTCAACCTCTTTTGCTTCATAGAGCATATACCCTCGACTACTATAAAAATCGTGAAAGAATAGTGCCTCCTCAAAAATTTCAGGATTGAATAGGTAATAATAGAGGACTTTATCGTGATCCGAAAAGCATTCAAGTTGAGTAGTCTCTGAGATTTTTTTCTCTTGAAGGAGCGCACTAAAGATACTAAGTGAATATTTAGTTGAGATACTATTCACAAGAACCAATTCTTCTTCAATTTCAATTTTTTGCTCAGGGGAGAGTGCAGTATAAAAATCAACAAACATACCCACTACATTTTTTCGTGGAGTTGATTCGGTAATTTCAAAGAGGGCGGGGATATCGTGTCTCTTGTAGAATTCAACAAGAACATCAGGGGAGTGAATTTTTTTGAAATAGTTTTTTATTGAAAAAGCGGAAGCCATACTTGAGGGGATTAGGGTTAGTTGTTAGTTACCAGAAACACACACAATTGGATTAGTGTATCATGTCGTAAAATAAATCAGTGTTGGATAAAGAGTTGCTTGAAAGATGCTAGATTTGTGGTACAATAGGAGGTATAGTCACATGCAGCAGTAGCTCAGCTCCTAGGAGTTCACTCCGTAAGAGTAGAGCGAGCGCTGCTGGCAGTGCTATACTGCCACAAGCACGATATGAAGTGCATATAGCAAATATAACCACATGCAGCGGTAGCTCAGCTGGTTAGAGCACTGCCCTGTCACGGCAGGGGTCGTGGGTTCAAATCCCATTCGCTGCGCAAATGAAAAAGGCCCGACTTAGGTCGCCGGCTTTTTTCATTTGCGCAGCGAAAGCAACTGACCTGCGTCAGTTGCGTTGGGATTTGAAGGGCCGCAGTGATGTTTCGCTAGCAAGCGAAACCACGAGGGGCGGGCTGCGAGTTCGTTGAGTGGCGACGAGACGAAACTTGTAGCCAAATCCACCCCACCTGCGTGACATGACGGGATTTGAATAGGGGTCGCGGATCTGCTTCGAGGAACAAAGTGACGAGGCAGATTTGTGACCAAATCCTAACAAATAAAAAACTTGACAAATTTAAAATAAACACTATAATATAAGTGTATCTGGTTTTTTCAATGAAGATTCTCAGGTATTCAGTTAATCAGTGCTTCAGTGCTTCAGTGCTTCAGTGCTTCAGTGCTTCAGTGCTTCAGTGCTTCAGTGC
>CAZNVC010000011.1:0-1059 GCA_964576685.1 uncultured Candidatus Saccharibacteria bacterium | reverse complement strand
TTCGTCAGGGCGCATCTCACAAGGATGCGCCCTTTTTAATTCCAGTTCTCACTTCATCCACTAGAGTGCGCAAAGAGAAAAAGTCTTCCAAAAGGAGACTTTTTCTTATGATGGGTTTTAGGGATGGAGAACTGGATGATATAATCATTTATATGAATGAAGAAGTACTTAATCAATATAATGTAATCGGGCAGGATTATATTGATGGACAGGCTACCGTTTTTAACGGTAGAGAAGATTGGGGAAGGAAAAAGTTAAATGAATTATCTGGAGACATTTTTGGGAGGATTATAATTGACGCAGGTTGTGGTCACGGTGTTGATACAAAAAAATATATTGAATCTGGTGCAGGAAAGATTCTTTCATTCGACCCGTCACCCTTCATGCTTGGTTTCGCAAAGAATCAAATTACTGATCCGTCTGTTAGTTTTAAGTTAGGAAAATATGAAAGTATTCCTTTCCCAGATATATGTGCGGATATTTTGGTTGGACGTTTTTCTTTGCATTATGTTAAAAATCTTGACGACGCATACAGAGAGATACATAGAGTTTTGAAAACGGGTGGACGAATGTCTTTCTTGGTGCCACATCCATTTGACGATTTTTCGAGAAAACAAAGTAAAGAAGAACAAGAAGTAGTCTCTATCTCTCTTTATGATGGAAAAGTTGTCGTCAAATATCCTACTCATACATTTTCTGATTATTTCTCTGAATATTTTTTACAAAATTTTACATTAGATGGTTTTGCTGAGTTTTCTCCTGATGAAATGGATAAGAAGGCTTACCCAACCGCTCTTGTATTCTCTGCTACAAAGAAATAACTTTTAATTAGTTATTATTCCGGTTCTCACTTCATCCACTAGAGTGCGCATAAACAAAAACACCTGACTTCTTGTCAGGTGTTTTTGTTTACTGTGCAGAAGAACCAAGTCATGTCACCTGCGTGACATGACGGGATTTGAATAGGGGTCGCGGATCTGCTTCGAGGAACAAAGTGACGAGGAAGATCTGTGACCAAATCCCATTCGCTGCGCAACTAGAAAGTCTCCATAAAATGGA
>CAZNVC010000010.1:24205-30125 GCA_964576685.1 uncultured Candidatus Saccharibacteria bacterium | reverse complement strand
GTTTTTACACTGTTGCTATGCGACTTCAGTGCTCTTAACTAACCTTATAAAAAGGTGACTTTAATACTACCATATTTCGACTAACAGTAAAAGGGGGTAATGTGTAACAAGGCACCATCTGTTATTCCTTTATTTGAGAGTGTAATTTACATATACTTGATAGTATATGAAAGTAATAGATAGTATTTATTATTTGTTCGATAAAATGGAAGATCATATACGCGCTCGACTGGCTCGGCATCCTTTCGTGTACACGTTCATCGGAGGGACGGGGGTTGTGCTCTTTTGGAGAGGTGTGTGGCATATTGCAGATATTTTTGAACAACATACTATTACCGGAGGTTTCTTGTTCTCTCCACTTGGATCAATGGTGCTTGGTGTTGTGATCCTTCTTTCCACAGGACTTTTCGTTTCGGTGTTCATTGGAGATTCAATTATTATGTCTGGGGTAAAGCATGATAAAAAGATAATTGAAAAGACTATCGAAGATGTTGATTCAGAGAAGGTTGATATTGAGAAAGTGTTACAGGCAATAGTTGCGATGAAGAATGAATTAGAAACGTTGGAACATAAAGCACGTGCTAAGCATGCACAAAAATAATATACCTATATGCAAGAAGAAATAAATAATGACACAGTCAGAGATGATTTGTTAGGAGAGGTAGAGGCTGAGATTACTCCAACAGAAATAAGTACTGACGTGCGTGATATTTTACCTTCGACAGAGGTAAAAGGGGACAGGGAATAGGGGTTAGGGGCTAGGGTATAGTAATACTTAATACACGACACACGCGACCGAAGGTCGCGCGAGTATTCTTCTTGTAGTATCAGTGTCTTCTCATCGCTATTCCCTAATACCTGTTCCCTAACACCTGTCCTAGTGCCACATCCTTGTCCCAACCTTATCATCTGCAAATTTATGATTCACATCACGGTGAAGCATTTCGTCTACAATCGTTGCCTCTATCATATCAGTAAGACAGGCATCATCCATGAGGTTCCAGTATGACTTGGCGAGTCTGGTGGCAGGAATATTCTCATGCTTTCCTTCGTGAACAAGTTCAAGATATCGTTCATAGCTATGGATGGCTTCCTCTTCGAAATATCCAACAACACGATGTGCGGTTCTTGGAGAAAGAAGATAAAGAAAACCATAAATAATACAAAAGAAAAATTGTACCACAATGATAAGTCCTCGCTCAAAGATTGTAGGATGCGCAATTTCGCTGTACACAAGAAGATGAACGCGTTCGTTTTCAGCTTCGTCTAACAGCGCTTTTATCCAGCCGTTATCATCACGAATAAAACGAAGTGATTTTAGGTGTTGAAAAAAACCACCAACCATTCCTGGTACCGAAGCAATCGTTTCAAGGACGACGGCACGGTGCCCATAACGTTCTTGAAAAAGAAAGGTCGCCATTTCTGCTGAGAGATGAACAATTTTCTTTGCAACCTTGTCTCTAAAATCTTTTGGCGTGTGTCTGAAGTGTTCTCGTTTAAGTGGAACAGAAGGGGTTACTTGTGATAAGTCGTCAAACATTACCTCACTGTGTTCTTGTAGCATAATGTCTATGAGTATACTATCCTTTTTGTACTTTTAATATCTCTTATAAACATGGTAAAATAAAGGGATATGTTAGATATCAAATTTATTCGCGAAAACAGCGACCTTATTCGTTCTGCGGCCACCAAGAAGCACATGTCTTTTAATGTGGATGAACTTCTTGGAGTGGATACACGACGTCTTGCACTTCTTCGTACTGTAGAAGAACTTCGAGCAAAGCAAAATAGTGCAAGTGAGGCTATCGCTCGTGTAAGTGCACTTGAGCGTGCTGACCTTATTGAATCTATGAAGGCAGTGAAGGATGAGCTTAAGGCACGTGAAGAAGAACTTGAGGAGGTTATGAAGTCATGGCGTGTGCTCATGCTTGCAGTTCCTAATATTCCTGACATGTCGGTACCAGAAGGAGGAAGTGATGCAGATAATGTGGAAGTACGAAGATGGGGAGGAATTCCAGCATTTGATTTCAAACCGCTTGATCATATCGAGCTCATGGAAAGAAGTGATATGGTGGACTTCGAACGAGGGACAAAGACATCTGGGTTCCGTGGATACTTCTTAAAGAATGATGGGGCAATGCTCGAGATGGCTATCTGGCAGTATGTGATGGCGCGTTGGCAGAAAAAAGGATTCACTCCGATGCTCGTGCCATCGCTTGTGAAGCGAGAAACACTTTTAGGTACTGGGTATCTTCCTGCGGGTGAAGATGATCTCTATAAAGATGACAATGATTATCTGGCAGGAACCGGTGAGGTGGCTACAATGTTCTATCATAGCGATGAAGTCTTCGAGCACAGTGCACTTCCAAAAAAATATATTGTATGGAGTCCATGTTTTCGTAAGGAGGCAGGCAGTCATGGTAAGGATGTGAAAGGACTTGTCCGAGTGCATGAGTTTTATAAGTGTGAACAAGTAGTACTCTGTGAAGCGAGTCATGAGACATCAGTAAAGTATCATGAGGAGATAGCTCGCAATGCAGAAGAGATGATGGAAGAGCTTGGTATTCCATATCATACCGTTGTGAATTGTGGTGGTGACCTTGGTCAGGGGCAAGTAAAGAAGTACGACATCGAAGCATGGCTTCCTTCACAAGAAAAATATCGTGAGACTCATTCGGCTAGTTATTTCCATGATTTTCAGACACGCCGACTTAATATTCGCTACAAAGATACTAATGGAAAACTCGAATACGTTCACTCGCTTAACAATACTGCTGCTGCAACCCCACGACTTCTTATTGCGATTATTGAGAACTACCAACAAGCAGACGGCACAATAAGAATCCCTGAAGTGCTCGTCCCGTATATGGGAGGAACCACTGTTATCGGAAAGCCCTTCCGAGTCTAGTCTATGAAAATAAAAAGGCGAACGCTCCACCTTTTCAAAATATGGGCGATTAGAATTGCAAGTATTGTGGTACTTTGTGGTGGGTATTATACCTATGCGTACACTACGATATTTACAATTACATCGTATGATATACAAGGTGTTGATGATGCCTCTCGTACTCGCATTGACACAAAACTCCATGAGATTGCTAAAAAGAAAAGTTTTTTGATTGTTCCTCGTGATAAAATTTTTACCTATAACAATAGTGCGATCATTACGGCGGTGCGTGACGAAGTGAGCGATGTTGCAACGATTAGTATGCGTCCAGTAGGACTCCACACTGTGAAAGTGAGTATTACACTCCTTATCCCCGTACTAAAAACAGAAGATGGGCAAGCAATCACCGAGGATGGAATTATTTTTACTCCTGCAAAAAGTGTATGGTCATATCCAAGCATTACGATTGCATCTTCAACCAAAGGGGGAGTGAAGCGTAGCGGACTTCCTTTCACGCAACTGTATTTCGGAGGTGAGAAGGTTGACGCGGCCTTTCTCGATACTCTCTTATCAATGAGTACAAAAGTAAGTAGTCTCATTTTTCCTGTGACTTCCATTCTTGTTGAAGAGACAGGAGATGTGACTCTTTCAAATGCTGGTGGTACCAGTAAAGTAATGTTTTTACAAGATGCTGAACCGAAGAAAGTATGGTCAACTATAGTAAGTGCCATTGATACTGAACCACTGAAGTCAAAACTTGATACCGAGAAAGATAAGTTACTCTATCTGGATGCGCGATACGGTAATAAAGTATTCTATCGGTTCAGTGATATGACATTCCAAAATGGTAAAGGTGCTGTTATAATGGACAACCATGCTTCAACAACTCAAGCGACTTCTACGCGTACGCACTAACACACCACCAAAGAAAATAGACATGCACCCCGTGCGTGGTTTTTGGCAGAAGCTTATCAATGAGAAGCTTTTACACGATGAGACACTGTCGGTGGTTGCTCCGATGGCAGATGTCACTGATATTGCTTTTCGTACCATGATCGCGAGATATTCTAAGCCTCATGGGCCAGATGTGATGTGGACTGAATTTGTGTCTGCTGATGGACTAAATAGTCCAGGAAGAGAGGTGCTTACACGTGACCTTGAGTTCACTGCTCTTGAGCGACCAATTGTTGCGCAACTCTTTTCTTCTACTCCAGAAAATATGCGTAAGGCTGCAGCACTGTGTCGTGAACTTGGTTTTGATGGAATTGATATTAACATGGGATGTCCTGATCGAAGTATTGAAAAGCAGGGAGCAGGGGCGGCACATATGAAGGATTGGCGACGAGCACAAGAAGTGATACGTGCAGCACAAGAAGGTGCAGGAGATATCCCTGTCTCCGTGAAGACACGTATTGGCTATAACAAAGTTGAATTTATGGAATGGTTACCGAAGATTCTCGAGTGTAATATTCCAGTACTTACGGTTCATCTTCGTACCAGAAAAGAAATGTCACTTGTTTCGGCGCACTGGGAGCTCATGCCAGAGATTGTAGCGCTTGTTCGTCAGATGACAGGAGAAGTAAAAGAAGGGGGTACTATCGTGATTGGAAATGGAGATGTGTCGTCAGTGAAAGAGGGAAAGAGATTATCGAAGGAATCTGGATGTGATGGAGTGATGATAGGAAGAGGATTATTCGGAACCCCGTGGCTGTTCCAGGACGCGGACGAAATGCAGACCAACGCGGAAATGACGCCGAAAGGTACGAATACACGTTCTGATAGAACAGTGGAAGAAAAGCTGAGAATCATGGTGGAGCATACCAAGCTTTATGAAGAAAAACTTGGTGATATAAAAAGTTTCGCTATCATGAAGAAGCATTTCAAGGCATATGTTCACGGTTTTAATGGTGCTAAAGAGCTACGAATGGAACTTATGGAATGTAACAATGCACACGATGTCGCAACAATCGTAGAAAAATGGCTTAAAGAAAGAGGGCAAGGAGAAGTGGTCGGAAAATAAAAGATGGAAGAGAAAAAATAAAACCTCGTACTCGAGGTTTTTCAAGGAGGTACTCCTTAGACCATGGTGCTCTTTTTCCACATGAACTGCCCGATTGTTTTCTTAGGTGCAGGAGGAATGTCTCCGATGACGCACATGGCCCACCCAATCGGGTAGATGCACCACGCATAGAGGAAAAAAAGAATCACTCTTATCGCTATGGTAACCATCGCTTGCTCCCTACAGTCACATCCTATAGTCTATACTAGGCAGTTTCTTTCTGTCAATGTAACAAAAAAGCCCGCAAGAGCAGGCTTTATTTTTTATGCTATGGTATTTTTATTTTTGCAAAAATGTTCGATGAACTATTTTCTTTGATGACGTTGTCGATTTCTTCGCTCAATTCTTTTCCGATGAATTCTCTGGAGAGCCCCATTTCCTCATCAGTGAGAAAGGGGTCAAGGCCTATGATTCTGCACACTCGCTGAAAGTCAGCTCTTTCCATAATGAAGAGAGGAGGAATAATTTCCTTCCAACGGAAAATAATACTCGTGTCAGATCGAGTAGTGTGAGGGAACGCGCCGAGTCGCTCTAGTTGTGCAAACGTTACCAAGAAATCTTCTGTCGACTCGCCCTGAAACTTGAAAAGGTACATCTATGTCTCCATGAAAGGGGGCAATCTAATTGTTATATATTGTATTAGATATAATGTCAAATAGACATAGACAAAACGTATAAAATATTGTATAGTAAGGTTGAATGTTCATTCACTTATCTACAGAGATAGGAACCCTACAATGGCACACGCACTCGATCCCATCGAGAGAGCAAGAAGAGAAACTTTTTACAAAACCATTTTCCCGCCAGCACTTTTTGAAAAGCGTCGGGAATATCTTTGGCCAGTTGAGGCATATAAAGAAAAAGTTGACGGGCTCACAGCTCGTGGATTCACTAATCCCATGAAGATAATTACTTCTTACCCTTCAGTACTTGGTTATTCTTTCGATTACATTGATAAGAAGCTTGAAGGATTG
>CAZNVC010000010.1:11975-24105 GCA_964576685.1 uncultured Candidatus Saccharibacteria bacterium | reverse complement strand
TGCGCGGATTCACTAACCCTGCGAAGTTGATCACTTCCTTTCCTACAATCCTTGGTTACTCCTTCGACAATATCAATGAGAAGATGGAAGGACTGAAGGCACGGGGATTCACCGATCCCATGAAGATGATCACTTCTCTTCCTCAAATCCTCGGTCTTTCCTTCGATAACATCGACGAGAAGCTAGAAGGTCTCAAGGCACGCGGATTCACCAATCCCATGAAGATGATTTCTTCTTCTCCTACAATCCTTGGCTATTCCTTCAACAACATCGACGAGAAGCTAGAAGGACTGAAGGTTCGGGGATTCACCAGCCCTGTGAAGATGGTCACCTCTCTTCCTTCAGTCCTTGGTAAATCTTTCAACAACATCGACGAGAAGCTAGAAGGACTGAAGGCTCGCGGATTCACGAATCCCATGAAGATAATTACTTCTTTCCCTTCAGTACTTGGTTATTCTTTCGATTACATTGATAAGAAGCTTGAAGGATTGAAGGTGCGCGGATTCACTAACCCTGCGAAGTTGATCACTTCCTTTCCTACAATCCTTGGCTATTCCTTCAACAACATCGACGAGAAGCTAGAAGGACTGAAGGCACGGGGATTCACCGACCCGGTGAAGATAGTCACATCCTTTCCATCAATCCTTGGTCTTTCTTTCGACAACATCGACAGAAAGATGAGGTTTGCAAGGAGGGTTGGGTACACCTCTTTTGTGCAGTTGATTGAATACTGCCCTATGCTTCTTGGGCTTAGTATCAAGCGGTATTTTTACACCGCTCGTACTCTTCGACAATATCCAGAGAAAATCACCTTTTCTTTGATCTGTAGTACACAAAAGAAGATGCCAAAAGAATAACAATTACGTCTTACTTGTTTCCTGTAACCACAGAGTTTCCTCTGTGGTTTTTTGTTTCCTTAAGCTCTTCCTTTTCCTTTGCTATACTCATACCATATGCAAGAACACCACATAGCACTCTATCGAAAATATCGTCCACAAACCTTCAGTGATGTCGTTGGTCAAGAGCAGATCGTTGAACTCTTAGAATCTACAATCAAACAGAAAAAAATTTCTCACGCCTACCTCTTCTGTGGCGGACGAGGAACAGGAAAGACAACCGTTGCCAGAATCTTTGCTCATGATATCGGATGTAATCCGGAAGATATTATTGAGATTGATGCAGCATCGAACCGTGGTATCGATGAGATACGAGAACTTCGCGAAGCAGTTCGGACGGCGCCATTTTCTAGTCCTTACAAAATATATATTGTTGATGAAGCACACATGCTCACCAAGGAAGCGGCTAACGCACTTCTTAAGACACTTGAGGAACCACCAACACACGTTATCTTCATTCTCGCGACTACTGATCCAGAGAAACTTCCTAGCACTATCATCTCACGATGTCAGAAGCTTGTCTTTAAGTCACCAGATATCGTGACGCTTGCAAAACGTCTTACGTATGTAGCAAAGGAGGAAGGGAAGGATATCGATGAGGCGACCGCGGAGCTCATCGCCACACACGGGAAGGGGTCATACCGTGATGCGCTTGGCGTGCTCGAACAGATTCTCACCACAAGTGGAAAGAAAATTACCCACGACACCGTACTCGCATTCCTCGGGGTGACTGATAAGGAGATAT
Source organism: uncultured Candidatus Saccharibacteria bacterium (assembly GCA_964576685.1). GTDB lineage: Bacteria > Patescibacteriota > Minisyncoccia > Phycocordibacterales > UBA5272 > UBA11704. Next base: position 22,464 of record CAZNVC010000010.1, on the reverse strand, counting down.
TACTTCAGCTACTTACTGCGGTGTGTAAAAAAGATACAGCATCACTTTCAAAGTCGTTTACAACACTTGAGCCCTCTAGTGCCGTGCCACTTAAAGCCTATGATGATATTACTGAGATGGTCCGTGTAGGGCTTCTTGCTCGTATCGGGGAGAAGTATGAATCGACAGGAATTTCTCAAGCAATGACTTCATCAATTGCGTCACTTGCAAAAGAATATCCGTATGTCGTGAGTTCAAAAACTATTCTTGAGCTTCTCACGTATCGACATCTTCTAGAAGTAAGTGCACTATCAGCATGGACAGCATTTGAAGCAGTGATGGTAGGACTTGTTGAGGGAGGAGAGAAGTAAGAGTTTAGCAATCACAAGATACAAGATGATCATGACCGAAGGTCATGATCATCTTTCTTGTCCACGATCTTAAGGTCTTGCTGTCTTGCAATTATTCGTCGATTCCTATAAACATCGCCATGATAATAATTCCCGTCCAGCAGATTGTGGATGCTGTAGTGGTAATGATAATGGGTAACTTTTCTTTCTTTGAGAGACTATTCCATTCTCGTGTGGTACCAACCTTGATAAGACGATTGATAACAACACAGTTAATAATGAGAACAAGAAGAAACGACATTTTGGTATGAAACTGCCACTTTGCTAAGAACTCAGTATGATGTGACCAGAATGCGCCAAAGCCGGTTGTAATCATGAGTACAATCCCAAGCCACAGAGAGTGGTGGTACGTTGCTATTTTTTTGGCGTTAAGTAATGTGCTTCTGCCTTTCATCCATGAAATACCTGAGGCATATGACAATGCAAGCATAGTGATTACGAATACAAGGGATATTCCGTGAAGCACAAGAAATATTTTTTCCATATATGAATAGTATATCATCAATGTAGTGTTACTCTTTATAACAGGGAAGTCTGTTTTTCCTTTTTTCAAGGAAGAAATTAAGCGTATTCATTTTCTTTGTATTTTTTTGTATCTTTTCCACCTGAGCAAACAGAATATTTGCCTGCTGGCAAATTTCTTCCGTCTCGACCCGTCGGTCTCCGGCGAGTTGCTTGTCATGAAAAAGATGGGGGGTGGTGGAATGCAAATACGATACAGATACCGATACACACACAAAGAGGCGCGCGAAGCGCGCCTCTTTGTTTGTCATTTTCCTAACACCTAACACCTATTTCTGCTACACTATACTCCAATGAGAACATCTCGACTCCTTAAGGAAAGCATGCACCATATCAATACCCTCCTTTTTATCGGAGGATTTATTTTTGATCTTCTTATTTTGCCTGAGGCAGGGCACCTACTCACGGTGTGGCTCGGAGTGCTTTACCTCTCTATTGTTGCTTTCGCTATTGGTTTTCGTGAGTGGATCGTCTCACAGAATACTGCCTCGAAAGCCGAACAAAGAATTTTTTCTATGCTCACCTTTGCGATTGCGTACTTTTCCGGATCAGCACTCTCATTTATTTCAGTGTATTCGATTCGTAGCGCTGCTTTTTCTGTGTCATGGCCACTCCTTCTTCTCCTTTTTTTGTGTGTGTTGGTAAATGAGCTTGTTTCTTCTCATCATTTCCGATTTACGCTCGATGTTGGAGTGCTTCTTGTTGCAGTGCTTTTCTTTGTTGTGTTTAATTTACCAGTATTTCTTAAAGTGCAAAATGATATGACCTTTGTACTGAGTGTCGGGCTTACTATTCTTATTTCACTCCTCTATGTATATCTGCTTCAGTTCACATCTGAGTCAGCTGGTGAAGAAGTTTCGAGGTTATACGCGCTTGCTATCGGTATTCCTATGTTCATCGGGATGCTCTACTTCTTGAATGTGATTCCTGCGGTGCCGTTATCTCTTACAAACGGAGGTGTGTATCACACTATCGCTCATACGAGTGATGGTGAATTTTCTGCAACAAAAGAGGTGGATTCTAGGATATTCGCAAAGTTCCGTATCCCTGTCTATCATTTAGGTAGTCGTGATAATGGGGCGTATTTTTTTAGTTCAGTGAGTGCACCTGCTGAGCTCACTGCACCAATCAGTCATGTGTGGGAATACTATGATGAGTCGACAAAGAAATGGACAGAGATGACCACAATTTCATTTACGTTAGCAGGAGGGAGAGAGGATGGGTATCGAGCGTATTCACAGAAAGAGAACCTTACCGAAGGGTTGTGGCGAGTAACTGTTAAAGTAGACTCGAAGCGTATCGTGGGACGAATGAAATTTTATATTAAGAAAGATGAAGGAAACAATGGTGAGATGATAGACATTAAGTTATAAGCGTAATTTTTTTAAAAAGTTCGACACAATAGAAACCGCTACAGTGTTTGTTGTAGCGGTTAATTATTTTTTTTATTCTTCATCTTCTTCAAACAGATCTCTTGTGGCGTATTTTTGAACGTTTCTTACGTGTTCATTTCTTGCTAAGTTTGTGGCACGTTCACGTATTCTGGAAATTTTTTGTGTGACACCAAGCTCTTTCCATGGCTCATGTGTCATCCGTTTAATGATATTGGTCGATGGGCACCAGACAACAGGGACTCGGATCACCCCGCCGAATTCACCCCTTACAAGAATTATAATAGTAACCGCAGCCTCAAGAGGGGTTGCAACTTCTATTCCTAATATTTTTTCAGGTAACCATTGCCTCCTTGATTTCCTTGTAGGTGAAGTTAGTCTAAAATCCTCTTCTGTCTTCGGAAGCATGACACTCTCCGTTATTACTCGAGTATGCTATGGCACACAACAAAGAACATACTGTGTAGCGTATACAATACAGTTGCTCATGTCAATTATTTTGTGCGCGTTCTACGCCCTCTTATTTCCCGTCATGAGAGATTGATGCACTAGAACGCTCAAGGGATGTGGCGGGGCGAATGAATTTCTCATTACCTCGTGGGATAAGAGGTCGATGTAGAGCGTCACTCACTGCTTCTGCAAGAGGGAAAAGATTTTCTGAAGAGGATATCCATGAAGTTCCAAAGCGGTTAAGATTAATTGGACGAGAATAACCGCGAAGTGTCTTTTCACCATTTCGTACTAAAAAATATTCATGGAAATACGAAAGTGCGAGCTCTCGAATCGTCTTGTAAATAGGGTCACGAAATCCTAGCACTGCGTGATTGGTCTTACTAATGGCTCCCCAGTATCCATTTTCTTTGTAGAGGGCGATCACATGATCATAATCTTTGTCGATTACCTTAAGGCTAAGAATAAGAGGGGGGCGTCCTAAGAGCATAAGTGCACACGATGCGAACATTGCTCCTTCTAAACAGTGTGCTTTTTTATGCTTGAGTACTTCTCGTGCTGATCTGCATGTTTCACCGGATTCTTCATGATTGAAGGGGATACTATCAAGATAGTTTTGAATCTTTACCGCAGAGTCAAGCTGACGTAAAATTTTTTTTTCTGCTAGAGTGAGTTCGTTCATAGTGGTGTAATGGTGATTTATTGGAAAGGGCACACCGCATTGAGAGCTTCGCGATCCTCCTTGGTGAGAGTGGTGGTGGTTGCGCTATTTACTGCGTACATGATAGAGTAAATATTCTTTGTGTGGTTAATGCCAAGTACATGACCAAGCTCATGAGTGACTACACGACGGAGTTTAATACTGTCATTATACTGGAAGATATCAATGGTATTGTTAGCAGAAGAAAATCTTCCTTCGGTAAACTTTTTGGCACCAAGAGCGTTACTTCTCCTGATGAGTCCATTAATATAGACAATAAGTTCATTATACTTTGCAACTTTTTTGTTAATAGATTCCATGGTAACAAGAAGTGTTGCTCTTCGTTGTTCTAATGTCTTGGCCTCTTGCTTAAGTGTGTCGAGTTCTTGCATCATGGCATCATATTCAATTTTTACTGCCCCGCCGGCCGCATTATAAGTCGCAACCTTTTCTGTGTATGCTTTGTACCTCATTTGAAAATTTTCATTATCTTTTGTGAGTTGTTCGGCATCAGCAAGGTACGAAGCTTTTTCTTGTTCGTAAAACTGCTTTATCTGGTCTGCAGATTGTTTTGAGTTCTCGATTTCCATCGCGAGATAGTTAATATCTTCTGTACGTGCTTGGCGTTCATCATAGATGAGATTAATTGTGAGTGGTCCTTTCTCGTCGTAGTAGAACAATGTTTTGCCAACTGCATCCCCCCAGACTTCGGATGCCTGTTTGATTTCTTGAAGGAACATTGTCCTTGAGATACCGAAGCGACTGTCGAAGGTGCCTATTTTGTATCCCATTGGTGTTGTGCATGGCGAAACGATAGGGTGATATGACTCATCGGTATCTGAAGGGCCTTCGTTTAAATGCTCGTAGACACCTGTCTTTTCTGTGACAGCAACTTTAGGAAGAGGGGGCTCTTGTGTGGTGGTAGAGGTGACCGCTTCAGGCTTTAAGGGAGCTGTGGTTGATGATGTGGTTGGGTTTTGTATAGGGAGAGGAGCAGTTACCACTTCAACAGTTGTTACGGATTTTTTTTGTGGGAACAAAGTTTTTTGGAGGGGGATATAATAAAAATCTCTTTTTGTGATAAGTATAAAAAGCACACCAACAAGAAGGAGAGAAGTAATAATTTTAAAAAGCCTAATAAGCATACGGTGTAGGCTTATTTTATCATAGTATTATTTGATACGATTAGCTATCCTCCCTATTTCTTTAATGTGAAAGCCATTGTTCCTTTATCAGAGAGTATGAAAGTGAGTGTGTTGTCTTGAATCTTGAAGAATCGCGCCTTACTGAGGAGTTCTGAGTAGACAGATTCTTGTGACCCTTCACAGAACATAAGTGTTGATGTCAGTGCACCAAAACGAACCGTGTCTTTACTGATGATGTATTCTCCGCTAAGACTATTACAGTCAGTGGTACTGTGCATGGCGGTGCCTTTATCAAAGGTAATCACAAATTTATTACCTTTAGGTGCGGTAATGGTGGTACCACTTGCTACAGCTGATGCCCAAACCCATGAAGTTCCAGGAAGTGTCGATACTATTGTCGTAGATGCCTTTGTAACGGGGGTTGTTGTTGCGGTTGCAAGAGGGGTTGTGGTAGTCGAGGTTGTTGTGGCGGTAGTCATGGTGTCTTTTGCGAATACTACAGAATAGGCTCCATCTTTTTCGTTGAGATTATAGATCACTTTTCTTTTTGGTCCTGTTGGTAGACTATTAGTATCAGATGCATTTGATGTTGGGAATTCTCGTACGAGCACCCCGTTTACGATACTAAAACTATCATGACCTGTGTACCCTTCGAAAAGACTCCCTTTTTTTGTATCATCTTCGGTGATGTCAGGAACTTTGACTGGAAGAAGTTCACCATCTTTTGTTGTGGTAAAAATAGTAGCTTCTCCGTAACTTCCAGATCCTTGTGCTGTGGTAATAAGGACAAGCTCATCAAACGTATCTTTATTCATGTCCAGAAGAAATGAGTCAGTCAGTTTGTTCTTCTCAAGAGTGATAGGGGTGTTGGTGGCAAATCCAGCTGGAGTGATAGTAATGGTACTGAGACTTTCTCCGACCGGATTTGTTTCTTTTATAGTAATTGTTTTGCCAGTCTTTGTAGTGAGAGTCTTTGTGTGTGGGTCCTCGATCGTTGAGGTAGCTACTTGGGGGGTTGATGTTGCAACTACAGCTACAGAGGGTGTCCCTGTATGAGTGTAGGTATAGTAGCCAGTGTAGAGTAGAAGTGATGTAGTTACAATTGAAAGAACGATATAGATATTTTTTTTCATACGTTGTACTTATAAAGAGTTGTGATAAAGTATAACATTTTCTTAAAGAGGTAAAGAGAGTAGAAGGTTGATAAACAAAAAACACCTTTAAAAAATAAGAGTGGTTTCTCCTAAGTCAATGTATTAATGTGGGGAGGTGAGTGCTGACCCTACGGTTTTAGGTATTGTGAGTATTGCTTTAAGATCCTTTCGAGCCTGCTTTACGCTTTTCTTAAAGGTCGCTTCTATTTTTTTGAGTTCCTCTTTTCTTGTGTTACTACTCTGTAATGGTAAATCTTTTACTTTTGGTAGGGAGGAGATTGTTTTTCTGTAAGCATCATCTGCCTTTTTGATTGATTCTTTAAGGGTGGTCCTTACTGTTTCACCAGAGACCCCATTTGCACAATCGTTTTTCGCTTTCACTTTCGCAGCCTCAATGTCATGGAGCAGGGTAGCAAGTGCTTTGTCTGTAGCTGTTTTTCTTGTAATGGACGCGCTATCTATCTCTGTTTGGTAGGTGGTAAGCAGGGTATCTATTGCTTTATCCTTTACAGCAAACGCCTGAGTGACGGAGGTAATAAACGCTGAAAAGGCCTCACGTTCCTTGTCTGTTGTAGCGCGCTTTGTGAGCTCGGTTAACTGTTCTTTGAGCTTGCTGTCGTTACGTTCTCGTATTGCGCTAATCTGTGTGTGTATTTCATCCCGCTTTTCAATTTTTTTAATTGTTATCTCATCTTTCTTCACTTCTTTTTTTGTTATGCCGATTACCTTTCCATCGATGGCAACAAGTGCATTGTCGATTTGTGAACAGAAACCAGTAAGTGGCTTCGTTGAAGATGCGGTACGTGGTGTTGAAGTTGCCGAAAATAAGGAAGCCGGGAGTAAAAGTATGGAAATGAGAATGGTCGAAGCTATTTTTTTCATAGAGTGTGATTAGAAGTTAGTGGAAATAGTCGCTTCCTTAGAAAGGGGGAGGGTGAGCGTGTCCATTACTTTTTCTACAGCCGTCATCTCATCTTTAATGAGACCATCAACAATATAATCAATGATTTCACCAGAAGAGCTATTCTTTGAAGGTTCTTGCGAGAAAAGAGGGGCAGAGGACGATGCTTTCCCTTCACTGATTTTTGTGAGTGCTTTTTGTTGCTGAAAAGTGTCTGCTACCTTCTCTTGGATTTTTTTTGGCGGTGCAAAATAAACAGCTCCGCTGATTACAATAATTCCGAACAAAGCAAAAAGAAATGTTTTTGTCGACATATACGTTGATCGAGGATCCAGGTTGCTAATACCTAGCAGTATACTCCCTATAGAAGTATGTGCATGTACATAGCGGGTTTTTTGTCTCTTAAAGTAATAATGACTTTGCTATACTGAGATAATCAAGTATGAAAATTTATGAATTAGGTCATGTTGTGCTCTACGTCTCTTCTCTCGCAAAGTCTGCTTCTTTTTATAAAGATATTTTAGGATTCCATGAAATTCATAGGGATCTCCACACAGCTCTTTATTCTGGCGGAAGAACTCACCACGAATTACTTTTAATTGAGGTAGGCGGTAATGCAAGGTCTCTGGAAACAGTGAGTCATCCTACTGCCGGACTGTATCACATTGGCTTGAAAGTAGGAGATTCTAAGGAAATGCTTCGAGAGGTGTATCAGGAACTCACAGCAAAGGGTGTGAGGGTAATTGGAGCGACAGATCATCATGTGACTAACAGTCTTTACATTCTTGACCCTGACAATAATGAAATTGAACTTTATGTTGATGTGGATGATTCTTGGAAAACTGATCCGAAGTTAATCTTACAACCAGCGAAGCGTCTCACTTTATAAATTCAAAAGTGAAGATATTACGTATACATACAAGATACGAAATAGGGGTATCTATTTTTTGTGACGCATGACATTTTCAGTCACAACGAGACAAGAAAATATTTTTATTGATCATAAAAGTTGTTGCGAAATAAGGTGACAAGAAAACTGTTGAACAATTGGTTACAACACCCCTTGCTTTTTATTATGAGAGGAGTAAGATGTAAAGTAGATCCGACGAACACGGCGCACGACAGCGCGGTACATTTAATTTTTAATAACAGATATGGTATCAGTATTTTTGGTATTGATATTTTTTATATTTTATTAAAGACATTAAAGTCTTCGGAAAGCTCTATATGTCAGAGACATTTAATTATGTCTCTGACGAGGATGTGACTACCCTTTATTCATTTTTATTTTTTTGAACAAGGGTATGAACCCTCTCAATTTTTTAAACTCCATCGTAGCTTTCGTTCGAAGACTTATTCCTTTCAAAAAGGTAATTTTGTTCTTTTTTGTCTTCTTTTTCATAAATTCAATCGATTCACATCCGGTAATTATCCGCAGTAATTTCTTTAAACTCATTGAAAGTTCAGCTATTTATAGTGCTTTTGCTGATAACACAATTGGAGGAAGCAGTCCTGTTGCAACAATTGCATTTACTGGGGTACCAAGTGATTTTTCAATAAACGGAACACAAGGGCAAGGGGCTCAAGTATTTTATAGCACCCCAGGGGCAACTTTGTATATTGATGGGGCATTTGCAGGAAATCCCCTAGTAGGCTGTGATCATGCTTCAGGAGCTGTGTTCCCAGTAGGGTCCACGAAAGTATACTGTTCAGCATATAATATGTATACAGGGATACTAGAAAATGTGTCCTTTACAATAAATGTCCTTTTGAATGGAGTATCTGCTCCATCATCTGCATCCATCTCTCTTTCTACATACAGTGTATTCACAGGGGATACTTTTTCAGCGAGCTGGGGTGGGGATAACTCACCTACCTCCTATAATGTTAAGATTGATAGTACTATTATAAGTTCCGGTGCTGAAACCTCTTGGTCTGGAACACCCGATTCCGTCCCTTTGTCTCTTGGTGCACATGGGATTTCTGTTCAAGCATGTAATGCAGTTGGATGTAGTCCATATAGCTCATCTCTCTTCTTTGCGGTTAATGCGCCAACAGTAACTTCATTTAGCATCACTGCTTCAGCTGGTCCTAACGGACATATTTCACCTTCAGGGACAATTTCTGTTGTACGAGGAGGGAGTCAAACAATCACTGTGGTTCCGGATACTGGGTATGAAGTAAGCTCTGTGGTGGTGGATGGTGTTAATCAAGGGGCTGTCTCTTCGTACACATTTTCTAACATGCAGACATACCATGGTATTTTTGCAATCTTTAAAGAAAAAGATACTGTCCCCCCAGTACTCACTCTCAATGGTTCATCATATAGTACGCTCACAAAGGGGAGTTATTACAATGATGCCGGAGCTACTGCGTACGATAATGTAGACGGAAATATCACATCTCAAATAAGTGTTTCTGGTTCAGTGAATACAAATGTGGCAGGAACTTACACACTTACATATCGAGTGAGTGACACTGCTGGTAATATGGCAACACCAGTGACACGTACAGTGGTAGTGTCTGAGCCGGCAATTGTAGATGTCACACCTCCTACCTTGTCACTTGTGGGGTTATCGGTAACTTCTCTTCCTCTGGGAACCCCTTATATCGAACAAGGGGCTACGGCATATGATAATCATGACGGGGATATCTCTTCTCGTATTGCTATACTTGGTTCAGTAAATGTAAACGCTGCTGGAACGTACATTCTCACCTACTCGGTGACTGATACATCAGGAAACAGTGCAATACCAGTAACTCGAATTGTTATTGTTTCAAGCCCTCAAGATATTACTCCACCAACCATCACCCTTAATGGTTCTTCTTACGTATCTACAGTTCGCGGGTCTTCATATTCTGATGCCGGAGCTACTGCGTACGATAATGTGGACGGAAATATCACATCTCAAATAAGTGTTTCTGGTTCAGTGAATACAAATGTGGCAGGAACTTACACACTTACATATCGAGTGAGTGACACTGCTGGTAATATGGCAACACCAGTGACACGTACAGTGGTGGTGTATGAGTCAGATTCTGTTTCCCCGCCATCAACTCCATCCCCATCTGCTTCTATTACTGTTTCGAATTGTACTATTACCGCTGGACATTCAACGTGCGCTGTACCTATTTCTTGGATAGGAAGGTATCTCACCTCCCCAGTTTCTATTAGGAAGGATGGTGTGGAATATTCAAACACACCATCAGTTGCGTCTGGGCACCTAACAGTGTCAATGAGGAAAGGGTCTCATACATTTACATATATCCACCTTGTTCCAGGTAACCAAGAAATACTGTACACAAAGACAGTAACTGCCTCTTGTGCGATCGGTTCTTCATGGAATGGAAGTATTTGTACGACAGCGGTACTTCCAACATTTGCATTTACTGCTTCAGCGGGAAAAGGGGGAAGTATAACTCCTCGAGGGACAATGACAGTAAACCAGGGAAGTGATCAATCATTTTTAGTTACTGCGTCATCTGGATATGTTATTAGTTCTGTTATCGTTGATGGAATCAATCAAGGTGCCACCACGTCTTATACATTTTTAAATGTTCAAGCGTCACATACTATATCTGCACAATTTCATGATGTCACCCCACCTGTCATTACCATCATTGGTGCTAATCCAATGACACTCTTCCAAGGTACTCCTTACAATGATCAAGGAGCAACCGCACTTGATGCAGTTGATGGCGTTGTTACTGTTACTGCAACAGGGACAGTCAACACTACCGCAACGGGTACCTATCAGATTACCTATACCGCTCATGATGGCGCAGGCAACACCGCTACTGCACTTCGTACGGTGAATGTGGTTGCAGTAGGGACAC
>CAZNVC010000010.1:0-11875 GCA_964576685.1 uncultured Candidatus Saccharibacteria bacterium | reverse complement strand
TTGCTGACTTAGCAGGCAACACCGCTACTGCACTTCGTACGGTGAATGTGGTTGCTACCTCATCACAGATTAGTGTTGATATTACTCCACCAACAATTCCACTTAACCTAATTGCTACAACGACAGCGACATCTACAGGAGTTTCGTCCATTCTTTCTTCGTGGACATCGTCAACTGACGATGTGGGAGTTCTTGGATATTCGTTCCTATGGGACACGAGTAGTTCAACTGTGCCGGACGCTATTACAGAAACAGGGGCAACGAGTACCGTCACCCTGCTTCCCGATGGTGTATGGTATCTCCATGTACTCGCTGTTGATTCATCACTCAACCTCTCTCCTGTTGCTACCTTCGGACCTCTCACCCTTACTACCATTTTAGCGGGGGACACAGTTCCACCTATTGGACCAACACTTGTGACTAGTTCTACTCATACTGTAGATTCTACTTCTTCTGTTCAGACAACAGATGTATCGTGGGATACCGCAACTGATGATGTGGCACTTGCCGGGTACTCATATCTTTGGGATACCAATGCTTCTACAACCCCAGATACAGTGACAGAGTCCACCTTACTCACATCTTCTTCGTTCCTTCCAACAGGTATATGGTACTTCCATGTACGTTCAGTGGACAGTTCAGGTAACGGTGCAACAACAACTGCGCACTTTGGACCAGTGATTATTGTTGCTGCAACATCAAGCGACGTACTACCACCGATAGGACCAACACTTGTGACCAGTTCTACACATACAGTCGGAGTAGATTCTGCTACACACTTGGTTGATGTGCAATGGGATGATGCATCTGACGAAACAGCTCTCGCCGGGTATTCATATAGTATTGATACGATAGCGACAGGAACTCCTGACAACATTGTAGACACACAGGCAACAAGTACATCTTCTACACTTCCTGATGGGAACTGGTTCTTCCATGTACAAGCAGTTGATGTGGCTGGCAATATTGGCCCAGTAATTACTTTTGGACCACTCCAGATAGTGACTTCACACGGAACGGGAGATACAGCTCCTCCATCTGTTCCAGTGGTTACTTTTATAAAAACGTCTACAAGTACCCTTTCTGCATCTTGGGCTGATGCTACGGACAATATTGCTGTTGCTGGATACTCTACACTTTTCTCAACAAACGCAAGCTCTTCCCTTGATTCGATAATCGAAACAAACGGAACTTCGACAAGTGTCGTTGTTCCTGACGGAATTTGGTACTTCCATATTGCTTCGGTTGATACATCACTTAATACTTCTTCTGTCGTATCGAATGGACCGATTGTTGTAGATACTCATCCACCAGTACTCACTCTTATCGGTCGTTCTGTAATGAGCATCGCTACTGGTACTCTATTTAACGACCCTGGTGTGCAAGCATTTGATACTATCGAAGGAGATATTTCTGGAAATGTTGTTGCGTCAGGGACTGTAGATATATCAACTGTAGGGACATACATCATTACATATAATGTTTCAGATACGTCTCTCAATACTGCTACTTCGGTTTCAAGAACGGTGCACGTGATTGGTGCACCAGATGTTACTCCACCAGTTATTACGCTTAACGGGTCTTCAACGATCACTATCTTCCAAGGAGGGGTCTTCACAGATGCGGGCGCTACTGCACTTGATGCAGTTGACGGGGATGTCACTTCATATCTCTCTGTGAGCGGAACTGTAGATACCACAATTATCGGGACATATACAGTAGTCTATTCTGTAAGTGATTCATCGGGTAACAATGCATCAACTACTCGCACAATACAAGTAGTACCCCTCATTTTCCACACTATTAATGCAAGTGTCGTTGGGCAAGGGACACTCTCTCCGTCTGGTACAAGCACTCTTCTTGAAGGAACTTCACAAACATATAGCATCATCCCAAATCATGGATATGAAGTAACCGATCTTCTTATCGATGGTACAACTACAGCAACTTCAACGAGTTACACATTTAATAATATTCTCGTAGACCACACCATCCAAGCAATCTTTACCGCACTTCCTTCGAGACCAACATTTACCATCATCGCTTCATCATCTCCAAATGGAACAATTACTCCAAACGCAACTTCGACGGTGCTTCAAGGTGATGACCTTGCTGTTGTGATAACTCCAGACGTCGGGTACTATATCGGAACCCTTCTTGTTGATGGAGTATCAATTGCAACCACCACGCCATATACCTTTAGTAATGTGAATGCAGATCATACGATTGAGGCTACGTTTGTTGCGTATCCACCAGATGCAATACCCCCAACATCTGTTGTTGTAAATTCATCGTCACATGCTGTTAATATTCCTTCACAGAATCTAAACCTTTCACTCTCATGGACTTCTGCAACTGATGTTGGTTCTGGAGTGGCAGGATATTCATTTGTTCTTGATAATGCAACCACAACTGACCCAGATGTAATAGTCGATACCGTTGCTACATCGACAACGCAAGCACTTGCCACAGGATCATGGTACTTCCACATTCGTTCAGTAGATAATGTAGGGAACACTTCTGCAACCGCACACTTCGGGCCAATCCTTATCTCAGACGGGACTGTACTCCTCCTTAATTCCTTTATAGATGGTACACACTTTACTTCGTATGCTCCAACGCTTGCGTCAAGTACAGCACTCGGTATTACTGGGACAACCACGATTACAAACTCAAATCTCATCTCTCCATTTACTATTACTGACAGCGTACTCACTAATGTTACGGCTAGTTCCTCACAGCTTACGTATGTAGCTGCGCTTAATTCCTTCTTCTATAACAGTGCTCTATCTCACTGTACAGTGACAAATTCATTCCTTAAGAATTATACAGGAAGTAATTGTATAATTAGTGATTCTATACTCGACCCTGTTGGACAGACTAATGATGTCACAGGCTCTACTATCTCTAACTTCTCTTCTCTCTTTGCATCTGATGTGTTGTACTCAATAGTGAGCGGTTCATATATTGCAACATCCACGATCACAGGGAGTACGTTCACAAATAGTACTTCCACATTGAGTACCGTGGCATCTTCAACGCTTCACGACACAGATGTTATTAGCTCAATTCTTTCTGGTGTGACAATTGCCCCTAGTGCAACTTCAGTAATAATTGCATCATCATCGCTTCATGGAACAACCATCTTAGGTACCTCAACTTCCATCACTCATTCAACTTTAGGAAACACAACAATTACAAATGCTGTAGTCATTGATGATGTCATCTATAGTGGTATAGTCCTTTTGCCAAGCGGAACTTCGACATTGATTACCACCCCAACACCGGTCACCGCAATTATTAATGTGGCACCAGTAATTCATATTGCTACATCTACTGCCCAAGGAACACTTACTATAACTGATAGTAGTACAGATGGAAATGCAACCACGACACCATATCTTCATGACTCATGGGTTTATGTCATTAGTTATGGAGATGGAACACAAAGTACAAGTTCTGCAGGTAGTCTTGGTACAATCTTTACTCACACCTATACTACATCAGGGACATATCTCGTTACGGTAACAGTTATTGACGCTTATGGGGCCTCAACTTCGTATAGTACGAATGTAACAGTAATAGTTCCGGTTGTGAGTGGTGGGGGAGGTGGTAGTGGAGGAGGGTCGTACAGTGGAGGAGGATGGTTTATTTATTCTGCTCCAAATGCTACGACAACATACAGCACATCAACACATAGTATCTTCGGGACAAGCTCGCTTCCTATGCTTATTAAGCGCCCAACAGGGAAAGTCGCAGGAGTTTCTACAAGCACTAAGAAACTTTCTACTAAAAAAGTTGTCACAAAGACACTTAAGAAAAAATCAGTGACTAAGAACATCTCACAGCAGGTACAAGAAAATCTTCCTGTGATTAAAGCAGAAAAAACAGATACCAATAGCGGAGGGTTCTGGGCACATGTCTCTTCTATTGTCTCTTCACTAAAAGAGACACTTGGAAAGCGTTTAGGTGGGATAGTAGAAGGTGGAAAGAAATAGGATTACTATAACCTACTTAGTATAGGGGTAAAAGCTAAAACAAGGGGGTGACCTTCGGTCGCTCCCCTTGTTTTCAATTCAGAATTACGCAAAATTTCTCAAAAATACTGTATACTATCAACCATTATGCAACATTTCTTTTCTTCACTTCTTACTACTATCAAAAAATCATTTACAAATTATTATGGCATCCCCCATGTTCTTGCAATTGCGAGTACATATGTTTTTGTCATTTCCAATTTTGATTGGTTCTATTTTACGCACATGCGAGCACATATTCTCGCTTATATTTTCTTCCCTGCAATCGCTCTTGGAGGTGTACTACCAATTTTAGTGCCACTCGTCCTTCTTGCAATTGGTTACTTTTTTAAGGAAAAAACATCTGTTATTGTCGGTTGGACACTTGCTCAGGCAATGATACTTGGCTCTTTCATCTCCTCAGTCTATAAGGCTTTCACAGGGAGGGTTCAGCCTAACCTTCATGATCTTGTTCACAATATAAGTCATAACTTTAATTTTGGTTTTTATAAGCACGGAATTTTTTGGGGATGGCCTTCATCACATACGACGATAGCGTTTGCAATGGCGCTCGCGCTTATCCAACTCTTTCCAACCAACAAAAAGGTACACTTTTTTGCAATGCTCTACGCGCTCTACATTGGTATTGGTATTTCATTTTCAATTCACTGGTTTTCAGAATTTGTGGCAGGGGCAATTATTGGTTCGGTCATCGGAATAACGGTTGGTAAAAATTTTAAACAATATTTCTCATCACATGATCATCATGTGCATATATCATAAGCGTAGTACTGTGAGTATCTGCTAAGCGTTATCACGAAGAATACTGCCAAGACGAAGTGCGTTCACTATAACCACAATATCTATTCCTTCTTGAAGAAGTATTCCTGAAAGAGGGGGAATATACCCAAGTGCACTAAAAACCATTGCTACGGTGCTTGCCCCGATACCGAAGAAGATACCTTGTTTTGCGAGTACTATCGTCTTCTTAGCAATATGCAGTACATCATATACTCGAGTAATCGATCGTGAGAGGATAACAATATCAGCGACATCGCTCGATGCTGTTTGACCATGAGTACCAAGTGCCATTCCTACATCAGCACATGCAAGTGCAGGGGCATCGTTTACCCCGTCTCCTACCATGGCAACTAGTCGCCCACTTTTTTGGAGCATTTGTATGTGTTGCACTTTCTCATCCGGAAGGCATTCACTGATAACATCTGTAACATGGAGTATTTTTGCAACAGCATGAGCTCGCTCATTTTTATCGCCAGTTAAGATAACTGTTTTCTTTACTCCCTCGGCACGAAGTTGTAGAAAGAGTTTTCCAGCTTCCCTTCGTAGAGTATCTTGGAAGAAAAGTGCTCCCATAACAGCGTGTTTATTGGCAAGGAACACCACAATCATTCCGTTTTGTAATGCCTCTTTATATACGGCTTCTACTTCTTTTTTGTGTGTACGAGAAATTCCTTCAACGAATGTCTTTTTTCCAAAGAAGTATGTCTCTCCGTGTAAATCTCCCTGTATTCCATCTCCAAAATGTTCCTTGAATTTCTCCGGGTACTCAAGAGTGATCTTAGCTCCCTTCGCATAAAAGAGGAGTGCACGAGCGAGAATATGTGTTGAGAGCTGGTCAAGAGATGCAGCAATAGTAAGAATATTCTTTTCTGTAGACTCACCAAACGCAACTACTTTAGCAACTTCAGGCGTGCCAAGGGTGATAGTTCCAGTTTTATCAAATACAAATGTATGAGTACGTGAAAGTGTTTCGAGTGCACCACCATCTTTTACTATGACTCCCTTTTTTGATGCTTTGCTCATTCCCGACATGATGGCAATTGGGGTTGCAAGGAGAAGTGGGCATGGGGTAGCAACCACAAGGACAGCAACAACACGCATAAGATCATGAGAAATTCCCCAAGCAATTAATCCAATAATAAAAGTAATTCCAGTAAAATAAAGGCTATATCTATCAGCGAGGCGTACAATCGGAGCCTTACTATTCTCTGCTTGCTCTACTAATGTGACGATGGATTGATAGCGAGTCTCATGTGCATACTTTTCAACACGTACAACAATGACGTTGTCAATATTTTCTGTTCCAGCATAGACACTCATCCCTTGTTGTCTTTGAACAGGAATACTTTCACCGGTAAGTGTTGATTCATCCACTGTAGTTTCACCTTCAACAATGACTCCATCTACAGAGACCACTTCACCAGGTTTAATCACAACATTCATGCCAGGCACTATTTCACTTACTAAGGTGTCTTGTAAATGCTCTCCTTCTTTTACATGTGCATAGAGAGGCGTTCTTGAAAGTAGGGCAGAGAGTTCTTTTCGTGCACGAGCCATAGCATATACTTCAAAGAGTTGACCTCCTGATAACATAAGAAGTACCACCACGCCAGCAAGATATTCTTCTGTTATAAAAGTTCCAAAGAGTGCTACTCCTGCAATAATATCAACTCCAAATGATCCACGAGTAAAGTCACGTAACAAACTGTACCATACAGGAATGGATCCAGCGACAAGGGTATATTTAAATAGAATTGATGCATTCTCATTATCTCCCATGAGAAATGAAATGAAACTTGAAAGTAGGACCATTACCACAGGAATGAAAATATAAAAATATAATGACTGATTTTTGAGATACGCAATGAATGTATGCATGTGATTAAGATACATAAAGTGTAACATCATTATGTATCTTCGTGATGTTTATTAGTTCGACATTTTGAAACAAAATGAGCAGGTACTACGTATTATTATCGTAATCGAATGATATTGAGATTATGTAAATTATAGGAATAAATAAGTTTAGACATTATTATGACAACCAAGGCAAAAATAGTTTCATCATTATTAGCACTTACTGTTATTACAGGCCAAGTTGCATTTGCCGCAGAGGCATCATCAACAGCAACCGGTACACCACGGACAACAATCAAAAAGAATACGATGAGTCCAGAAAGAAAAACATGTCTTGCTGCTGCTAAAACAGCACGTGAGACTGCAGTTAAGGCTGCAGGAGATACAGCGAAAGCTGGTCTTGCTACAGCAAAGTCCACAAGAGATACGGCCATCGCTTCAGCCAAAAGTACCTACAATACTACAATCAGTGGTATAACAGGAACAGATGCTGCAGCAAAAGCTGCTCGCGCAACTGCTCGCACAACAAGAGATGCAGCTATTAAGGCTGCAAAGGCTACATACACCGCTTCAGTAGAGAGTATCAATGCAACCAAGGCAGCTTCAGTGAAGACAGCTTGGAGCACATACTATACTGCTGTAAAGGCATGCCCAGCTAAATAATAGACCTCTCTTTATATTCTCAGCGAGAGCACAATAAAAGACTATTCCTCACAGAATAGTCTTTTATTTTGGTAGTGAATATTTTGAACATTAATATGTCGTAGGACGCATTTTATGTGATAGTAATGTAATGGAGAGGTAGATAGTTCCGGCGACATTAAGAAGTAATGATAGGAGAACTTCGAGAGAAATAATTTCAAAAAACTTTTCTAATAAGATCCAAAGTACAAGAAGACTATCATATGAGTCAGTGGTAAAATCTCGTATCATGTCCACGAACTCTGCTTCTATAAGCTGATTATTAATATGTGAAGAAAGTATTACAAGGTTACAAAGAAAGATGGCAATCACAACAAAAAACAGCGGGCGAAGTCGTATATAGCTTGCCTGTTTCATAATGGCGTAATGAAGTCCTACCGGAACTTCCTGGTCACGCAGCGTATAGAGTTGTTGTTCAATTTTCTCCATAGTTTTTTAAAAGTTTTTTTAGCTGCTCTTTTCCTCTGCTTATGTGTGTTTTAACAGTATTGATTGGTAGTGAGAGTATTTCTGCGATTTCTTTATAATCAAACCCTTGCTTGTAATAGAGCACGATTGGATTCTTATACTCCAGTTTGATTGCATCAAGTGCTTTATTTACATCGGTAATTAACCCCTCTGTATTAGTATACGTAGCAAGGACATGAAATGTTTCGTTGTCTTCTTCTAGATTGATACTTTTCCTTCCCTTATGACTTCTTAGAAAGTCGTATGCGGTGTTAGTAGCAATGGTGAATATCCATGATTTAATATTTTTTTCTGTATCTATTTTTTTGTGATGGGTGTAAATTTTTATAAAAGTATCTTGAGTAATATCCTTGGCATGAGAAGCTTCACCTATGAGTCGTAAACAGTAATTATACACTGCCTTTTCGTAAAAAGAGACAAGAGACTCAAACGCTTCCATGTCTCCATGTTTCAAACGTATAACAATATCTTTATCAATAGTTTCCATATTCTCTGGTGAGCAATCGCGGTACAGGGGAGACTTTGCATTTCAAGTTTATTTTTCTTGTATGGTATTGGTGTCTTGGTTATAGACTACATAAAAACTTTTACCCATAGATGGCTGTGTAGTCATTGGCTCACCTGCTTTTCTTTCAGCGTAGTTATATAGTGCGCGACCATTCTCGATAGTAATTGTTTGTGGAGCTATTCTGTCTCCAAGAAGAAGAGCATTAGTTGCCAAATATGTGCCATTTTTTGATAGCACCAGAACTGCGTAGTAGAATGTACCGCTTCCACCAGGGGTATTAACAAGCATGACGGCAGCATCACGTATTCCATCTCCATTGAGGTCTCCATATACTGGCTCACCGAACACCTGAAGTGCATTTGTCGTTATCGAGGAGCTGTCTATCGTATTGAAAGCCTTACCATTCTTTAGTGCAAATAGTTCACCGTTAACAACATAGCTCATATTTTTAGGGTCGAGAGTCTTCTCTACCGAAGGGAGTTGATTCTTCCTGTTTGAAGTAGTTTTATACATTCCTGCGATACCTATACCAATAATAGTAATGACAAAAAGGGTAAGGATGGTAGTGAACGTTTTTTTCATGCCGTTATTCATAACTGTAGTGTACTCCCTAATGAGAGGGGAGTATAGTCCCTACAAGGTTTCCATTTTTCTATAATAGTATTCACGTGATGTCAATAAAATAATGATGCAGTCAAAGATCGAGAGGAGAAGTAGCCATATGGAATGGTTATATGCGAATTTGTAAAGCTGATAGCCTACAAAAATACCGAAAACTGTCATCGATAATGGGTATACCCATAGTTTTCTAGTGAACAGCCCTAGTACGAGAAGTAATTTTATTGTTCCGTGGATAAGGAGATAGAAGGCGATAAAATGTTGTGAAGTAATCGAAAAATCATTACTTACTGAAATGAGATAATGTGCAATGATGTCTTTTGGATCCTCAACGAGTTCCTCTTGAGTAAGCGTGAGTACCGCATGTACAACATAAGTTCTAGAAACAAAATATATCACTACCCCTCCGATTATTTCTATAACAGAATAAATTCCTTTTAGGATAATACTCACCTCAAATAGACCGTGAGTTTTGTTCTTTTCTTCTGTAATAATATCCATGCATGTATCGTACCATGTTCAGGCATTTAATCCTTGTAGTTTGATATAGGTGATTGTATGGTGCTAGTACATAAAATTCATCAACACGAATTGTTATATGAATGCCATACCAAAATCACGAGAAAGGAAATAGTATTATTTACCTGTTTTTATGGTCACTTATTTCGTTGATTGGAAATGAGTTTTAATTTTGGAAGAACGTAATAATCAAAACCTATATACCCTGCTACTCTCCAAGCAAGTACGAGAAGAATACCAAGGAAAAAAAGTGTTGGGTTGATGCTCACTGTTCCTGCGAGTAAATAGTTCAAATTCATGAATGCACCAAAAAATGCCGCAACTCCCACCAAAAATCCAGCAATAAGGGCAACCCCCACAAGCAACTCTCCTAGGGCTATCATGTTTGACCATCCATTAGCATGAGGAAGTACCATGTTCTGTAAGAATGAGGCGTACCACATTGAGACATCTGGGTGAGCCCCTGTTGTTTTTTGTAGTGCACCTTGCACGAATCCCGATACCGCACCTCCTGCTTCGCTTCCCCACCACAGTGGGTTGATCATCTTTTCATACCCTGCATATAGCCATTCCCAGCCTACGTAGAGTCTTATGGGTAACCAAACTATTGAGAATTTTTCATTTGAGAAGAAAAAACGAGAAAACCATGTTGCTTCATAATGAATGTGTCGCATGTTGTGTATAGAATTATTTTATAGGTACACCATAAGTATGAGCTTTTATCTATAAAAGGGAAGGGGAAAAGTACTCATAACAAAAATGCTATCCATGTAGTCGAGATGTAAGAATTAGATTGTTCCTAGAAGTCGTTATTTTGTAAACTTAAAAGTTCTTATAATAGTTTCTCCTGAATTATAGTAGTCACTTAACGTTGAGTCAGCAATGCCTGGTGCCATTTTCTCATCACGATAATTTGACCCATTTTTTATTTGTTCAAGGACGTAACACATATTGTTGTGAACGGTTCTATAACTTTCAGCTTGTACATACTTCATTGTCGCAGCATCTTGTGTTGAGAATTTTTTGAAAGACACTCCATTAATGGTGACATTAGTTATTTTCTGGTTGGTATATCCAGTATCGGGTGTGTAACATTCCTTCACGTTAGGGCTTGCCGAGACACGGACCAAAGCTGTGAAATAAAGTGGATACTTTTGTTTACCAGTGGAATAGACTCCTTGATCGATAGAAAAGATGGAAAGTTCAAGAATCCCTTTTCCTTGATTTGCTGGCGAAGCATAGAGTCTCCAGTTGTTTCCAACTTCATGGAATGTTGAGAAGGCGTTTTGTGTTTGAACGTATGAAGGGAACTTAATAGTGAAATCGTATTCAGCACTTCCGTACGAACGAAACGAAGAAGTGTTGCCACTATCAAGAGCAATAGTCTTCACTCCAGTTTTTGTGCCCGGAGTCGATGATACAGGTTTTGTTGTCGCAGTCGTTGTAGTTGGTTGCGAGGTGGTTGTTGTAGCTAGTGTATTATTTTTTTCTGTTACTTCGGTTGTTTGTGAATTTTTACCAAGATAATAAGCACCTAATCCGATAATAAGAATAAGCAGCCCAGCACTACTAATATATTTTATATTTGGTGTCATACCTATAGTGTACTCCTAAGAAAAAGGAATGGCTATCACTTACAAATATTAGTAAAAAGACCTTATTTTTCAAGGTGAAAATGATGCCATTTTCATGTATACTACCAAGTAACAGTTCCTTGTTATGGCTTACAATAATGGAGGCGGACATGGCTAGGACTATCTTTACAACCCCGATTCTTAGTTCCCTTCTCAGAGGATTTTCCACTATCTTTTTGAAGGTAACTGGGTGGAAGGTTGAGGGATATAGTTATATTCAAATAAAAAAAAGTGTTATTGTGGCTGCACCACATACAAGCAATTGGGATCTTCCGAATATGTTGATGGTTGCTTTAGTGCTTAGGTGTAACGTCTGTTGGTTGGGGAAGAAATCACTCTTTAGTTTCCCTTTTGGATGGTTAATGAGATGGCTGGGAGGTATCTCTATTGACCGGAATACTTCAAATAACAATGTAGAAGTATCTGTCGAAGCTATACAGTTGTCTCCTGGGGAATTTCATTTGGCAATAGCGCCTGAGGGGACAAGAGGAAAGGTAACCAAATGGAAATCAGGATTCTATTACATTGCTTTAGGTGCTAAGGTTCCAATACTGCTTGCCTACTTGGACTATGGTTCAAAGAAAGGTGGGATAAGGCACGCATTTTACCCAACAGGTGATATTGCTAAAGATATGCCGAAAATAAAAGCGTTCTATTCTTCGTTTGAGGGGAAAAATCCTACTCAGTTTCACAAATGATGCAACATGCTAAAAAGTTTTTAAATACACCCCATCCTGAGATGGGGTTTTATT
>CAZNVC010000009.1:9977-31012 GCA_964576685.1 uncultured Candidatus Saccharibacteria bacterium | reverse complement strand
AGCATTTGCCTGAAGAGCAAAGGGTCCCCAGTTCGAGCCTGGGTCCCAGCACAGATATACAAAAACACCTCATGTTGAGGTGTTTTTGTGTATCTGTGCTAAGGCAAAAAGTAACCTAGTTACTTTTGAAAGTTGATAAAGCTATAGTGATGTTTTGTGAGCACACAAAACCACAATAGGTAGTCAGCGAACTTCTGGAACTACGAAGAGGAAAGATTTGTCGGTAAGCTTTATTCTTGACAGCATGTGGACGAAATTATCTTTTAAATGAAATATCTCCTGTATACTGAAATGGTATCGTTTATACCTAATCCTTTTACAATAATGTCTGAAATTATCCATAAAATTAAGAAACATGGCGTACATATTAAGAATGCATGTAGCTATCGAGTGCCAATGATGTACAGTGTGGCGTTTATCATAGGATCTGCTGTGTTAGGAGGTTCTATTCTTGTCACTATGGCAGAAGTAACTCAGAGCACTATTGTTTCTCCTTCTGTAACCACCAAGAATCCTAATGTTATTGAGACTCGTGCACGAGAGGCTAATCGGGTGAGTATTGTTGGTCGTGCGGAGGATCATATTTTATTAAAATTCAAGAAATCAACAACAAAGAATAAAAAAGATGCTCTCTTTGCTAAATATAATTCCGGAGAAATAAAAGATATTGCACAAATTGATAGAAAAATAGTCAAAGTTCCTAAAGGTAAGACTCCTGAGCAATTCATCAGTGATTTGAAGAAGAATGAGTCAGCTGATATTGATTCCGTGGAGCTTGATATGCTTGTTGCCCCAGCATATACGCCAAACGATTCTCAGTTACTAAACGAATGGCATATTAATAAAATCAATGCACCAACAGCATGGGATAGCACGAAGGGAAATTCAGTGGTGGTCGCTGTTGCTGATACTGGTGTTGAGTGTACACATCCAGATCTTGCTGCTAATTGTGTTCCTGGGTGGAATATTTACTCAAACAACAATGATACCAGTGATGTAAATGGGCATGGTACAGCAGTTGCTGGGACCATTGCCGCAGTTGGCGACAACGCAAATCAAGTCGCAGGGGTTTCCTATCAGACGAAAATCATGCCTATTCGTATTGCGGATGCTAATGCCTATGCGTACTGGTCATCAATGGCGCAAGCAATCATCTACGCAGCAGATCATGGGGTAAAAATTATTAATATTAGCTATCAAGACAGTACAGGGAATTCCACTGTGCGTGACGCAGCTAATTATATGCGTCAGAAGGGAGGACATGTTGTGTTCTGTGAAGGAAATTCAGGAATTGCTTCAGTGTATGATAATAGTCCTGATATTATTAACGTTTCTGCGACTGACCAAAATGATTCCAAAACTTCTTGGTCAACATTCGGTGCGGATGTTGATATTTCTGCACCAGGAGATTCTATCCTCACCACTTCACGTGACGGGGCTATTGGTTATCATAGTGGAACATCATTTTCTTCACCGATTGTAGCTGCAACACTTGCACTTATTCGTTCAGTGAATCCAACACTTACCCGTGATCAGGTAGAAGCGATTCTTTTTTCTACCGCTGACGATCTTGGTACTGCTGGGTATGATACATATTATGGTTGGGGAAGAGTGAATACAGCTTCTGCAGTTACTAAGGCGAAAACCGCAACTGGTACACTAGATATTATCCCGCCCTCAGCACCTATAGTATTCCCAGCTACCACCACGGCAACAACCGTAACATTATTGTGGGCTCCTTCAACAGATAATGTAGGAATAAAGGGGTACACCATATACAGAGACAATACATTCATCGCAACAGTAACATCGGGTACACGATATGTGGACAGTACGGTTTCTCCAAACTCTACATATCAATACGGAATCGAAGCCTACGATTTAGCAGGGAATACTTCACCGAGAATTACAGTAACTGCGGTAACTCAAAGCGTATTATTTTCTGTTATAAGTAAGGCAGTTTCAGGAATTACAATAAATGGTGCGAATGTATCATGGACCACGTCACTTCCTGCAACTGCTGTCGTTAGGTTCGGTACAAGCGTGACTTCGCTCTCTTCTTCGGTTGCATATAATATTGCTGGAGTGACAGGATCTGTTTCCCTCAATAATCTTGTTAAAAAGACTAAGTATTACTATCAAATTGTTGCTACAAGTGCCGATGGTAAACAGGTTGCAACAAGTGCTGTCGGGACATTTACCACTAAGACACGATAGGCACTACAGTACAGTAAAGAAACGGAGCGCCTTTATTTGCCTCTGTATGTGGGTATCCATCTTTGTTTTCTCTGTGGGGGGATATACTTAGGTGATTATAAAATAATTTGATAATTAATGAATAAAAAATATTTAGGATTAGCATTACTAGTCACTACTGTTGGTCTTGCCATTGCTTCAACGACAGCATCAATATTCCCAACAGGGGATGGTGCATATACTGCTTGGACACCTTCAACAGGGTCGACTCACTACACGCTTGTTGATGAGTCATCGTGTAACGGTCTTACAGATTATGTATCGACAACAGTGAACGGTAATCGTGACGCATATTCTGTTTCACTTGCAAGTGTTCCAGATGGTGCGACAATTACCAATATTGCTATCACTCCATGTGCATCACGTAGTACTAACAAAACATCAGTGATGAATGTATTTTATCGTCTTAATGGTGCTAATAGTGCCGACAGTGGTTCATATAGTCTTACCGGAACAACACCGGTAGCGCTTTCAGCTACTAATTTCTCAGGTCTCTCTATCACTAAGAATGCTTCAACCTCACTTCAGATTGGTGCGGTACTTACTTCAGGTACCGGAGGGGCTCGTCTAAGTAATATTTCTACAGTTATTACCTATACAGTCAATTACAATATCACTTCTTCAGCGAGTGGATACGGAACAGTCTCTCCTCTTGGAGTAACAGCTGTTCCTCAGGGATCAAATCAGACATATACTATTACCCCAAACCCTGGACATTATATTGCTAGTCTTACAGTAGATGGTACCTCTACAGCTGCAACATCAAGCTACACATTCTTCAATGTTCAGGCGCCACATACGATTAGTGCTACATTTGGTACCACGACGTACAACATTGTCTCTTCTGCAGGTGTAAATGGAAGTATTTCACCACTTGGGACCACTACCGTTGAGTATGGAACCAATAAGACATACACCATTACCCCAGATGCAGGATATTATGTGTATTCTCTTTATGTTGATGGGTCTTATGCAGGGACTTCAACTAGCTACACATTTTCTAATGCGCAAGCATCGCATACAATTATTGCCTACTTCAATGCATACCTTCCAGGAACCCCATATGTATGGTCACTCGTAGGAACAACTACCCCTGCATCAATCCTTGTTAATTGGTATGGTGCTCAAGGAGGTACTCCTACCGGTTTTTCAATCGAGAGAAGTACAGACGGGGTAAACTTCGCTGTAGCGACTACAACACCATATGTGTTCTCATACAGTGACTTCGATGTTACTTCAGGGAACACCTATTACTACAAAATGCGTGCGTTCAATGGATATGGCTATTCTAGTTACAGTAATGTAGCAAGTTCGACTCTTCCATAGTAAGATTGTAAGAATAAATAGTTTGTAGTACAAAAAACCACCTAAGGGTGGTTTTTTGTTATTTTGACTTTTCCTTATAAAAATAATAGGCTAACGAGGTATCTAGGAGTTCTTTTACATTCACGACAATGAGGTTTACATGACCCATATGACCATGAGAACACCATATATTGGTGTCACTGACTTCGCTTCACATGCACAGGTCAAAGAAGCACTCGCCTGTCTTTCAGAGGACGTAAATAGACGTCTTCATGTTGGAGTGATGGCGAGCTATAAGACGGTGAGCGGTATCAAGACAGCAACTGGCTGGGAAAATATCTGGCCACGCGGTGATGCGCTACGAAGTATTTTTCAACCTCATCCGAAGGTGTTTAATGTTCTTCATTATGCAGATTATGGCAAACCATGTCTGACGACTGCCGATCATGTGATGAAGATTTGCAAAGAGGCGGGGCCATATTTGCATGGGATTCAGCTCGATATGGTGTGGCCTGAGGTATATCTCGTTGAAGAGATTAAACAGGCGTTTCCCGATTTTGAAATCATCTTGCAGATTGGGAAGAACGCACTTGCGCAATTGAGTGAAAATGCTCACTTTCTTGATGATTGGGTGAGGTCTTACACTGAATATGTTGATTATTTTCTTATTGACCTTTCAATGGGGAGGGGAAAGCCAATGTCTCCACCTCATGTGCTTAGCTGTCTTAAGGAAATTACTGATGTGGTTGACACTGACCGCATGAGCGTTGCAGGTGGATTAGGTCCAGAGACATACAATCTCCTTACCGAAATCTTCGCTTGGAGCGAATCTATAAGTTGTGATGCTCAAGGCCAGATGAGAACATCAGGTCAATCAACCGATCCTATCGAAATGGATCGCGTGTGTAAGTATATTAACGGAGTGTGTAGCCTACTTCGCTAATATTACAAGCACTTGAAGTGTGTACAGATCAAAAATCCGCCAAAGTGGCGGATTTTATTTTTTCATCGTTAAATACTTTTTACTTTTAGCTTCGTTTGCCGTGCCTTATCAACCTTTGGAAGTCTAATAATAAGAAGTCCGTGCTTTTCTACTGCCTCTGCTTCTTCAATCTCTACTTCGTGTGGAAGAAGTATAGTTCTGGTGAATGTTCCCCAGTACAGTTCTTTATAAAAGTAATCATCATGGTTCACTTGGGTATTACCATCACGGCGACCTTTAATAGTTACCATGTCACGAGTAATAGAAAGATGAAGGTCCTCTGGCTTTACTCCGGCTACCATGGCTTCTATGATGATTTCTGAGGCAGTCTGGTACACATCAACAGAAAGTTCACCTTCTTCCATTTCCATCTCTTCTTCATCTGTTTCTTCCTCTACAACATGATGCTTTGGCCGCGCCATTTGATGAGCGGGCACCGCCTTACTCCCTACATGCTTAATAGGTACTTCCTCTTCAGGTTCATCTTCAACCTGTGGCGAAGCAAAGTCTACTGGCTCGTCTTCATCCTCAACGCTAATCGAGCCAGCAAGACGCTCGAAAAATGATTTTTTTTCTTTAAGCATAAATAATAAGCGGTTAAGTTGTGTATGAGTACAGTATACAACTATAGTAGTCAATATAATCGTTCTACTATCCACAGTTATGAGAATACAGACAACGGATGACAGACATCAGACTAAATAGCAACAAAACAAGCGAAATCAAAAGTTCTGCTTGTGTAGTATTTTTTCTGTCGTCTATTAGTGTAGCGGTCTGGTATCTGTCGTCTGTATTTCTTCTACCACTGTGTAACCATGAGGAGGTCATCTTCATCATTCTTGATGTATTTCCAAATTTCTTCAGTAATAAATGGCATAAATGGATGAATCGCAATCATTTGTTCACGAAGAAGGGTGACAAGAAGTGTTTGTGCACTTTCTTTATCGATGTTTTCTGCAATTCTTACTTTTCTTGTCTCAATGATCTCATCACAGAATACTTTCCAGAAATAATTATAAATTTTCTCGGATGCGAGGTGAAGACGGTAGTTTTCAAGGTCAGAGGTGATATCGTGATGCTTTTCTCGCCATACAGTATAGGTGGCTTGATCTTCTTCATTAAGAGGAACGCTTTTTTCATGGTCAGCAGTTTTTTCGAGTACAAAACGTGTTGCATTCCAGATTTTATTGGCAAATTTTTTGTACGCTTCAACTTTTTTAGGGTCGAGGTTCATGTCAGCACCCGGTGCGTTATTTACAACAAGTCCCATGCGAAGAGCATCGGTCCCATATTTTTCAGAAATCTCAAGGGGAGAGATCACATTTCCTTTACTCTTACTCATTTTCTTTCCCTTCGCATCACGCACTAGCCCATGAAGGTATACATGACTAAAAGGGGTTTTGCCTGTTACATAAATGCCAAGCATCATCATGCGCACAACCCAGAAAAGCAAGATATCAAAACCGGTCTCCATCACTTGGGTAGGATAATAGGTTTCAAAATCTCCCTGCTTTGTATTCATGAGTGTTGCAAAAGGCCATTGTCCACTTGAAAACCATGTATCAAATGAATCTGTTTCTTGCACAAGAGCACCTTTACATTGTTTGCATGTTGTTAATATGTTCTCTAAATCAACATACCCAGCATCACAAAGGGTACATAGTTTTGCTGGGATAGGAATTCCCCATACTATTTGGCGAGAGATGTTCCAATCTTGGATATTTTCCATCCAATGATAAAAAATCTTTTCATGTTGTTCTGTGAGAATTTTTGTTTCTCCATTTTTTACGGCATCGATAGCTTTTTCAGCGAGTGGTTTCATAGTAATGAACCATTGTGGCTTTACTTGTGGCTCTAGTTCTCGTTCACATTTGTAACATACAGAAACATCGTGACTGTACTCATTATCAACGTTAACAAGGAGCCCTTTTGCGTCAAGTTTTTCGACTATCTTTGCGCGAGCATCTTTAATGGTCATTCCAGCAAATTCACCAGCTATAGGAAGTAACTTTCCTTTTTCATCAATGATTTGCTCAAAATCAAGATCGTATTTTTTTGCAATATCAAAGTCAATAGCAGAATGCCACGGAGTAATAGTCATCACTCCAGAACCAAATTCTGGATCACTCGCTTCATCCTTGATAATAGTTGCTTCAATCGGGCCATTGATCCACTCCACAGTTAGCTTGTCACCGTGCTTGTATTCCTTATAGCGCTTATCATCAGGATGCATGACAACATACTTATCGC
Source organism: uncultured Candidatus Saccharibacteria bacterium (assembly GCA_964576685.1). GTDB lineage: Bacteria > Patescibacteriota > Minisyncoccia > Phycocordibacterales > UBA5272 > UBA11704. The sequence goes on along the minus strand of CAZNVC010000009.1, from coordinate 24,219 downwards.
CAAATTTTGTTTCTGGGCGCACTGTTCCAATCGTAAAAGGTCCATACTTAAAATAGTAAAACGGATCTTTTCGCGTAATATGTTCAGTTTCTAGATTAGAAAGTGATGTCTGGTGTTTGGTGCACCAATTCACAATTCTTTTACCTCGGTAGAGGAGCTTATCATCATCGAGTTTCTTAAATGTACTGTAAACAGTCTTGATAACTTTTTCATCAAGTGTAAATACTTCGCGTGACCAGTCACAACTTGCACCAAGCTGACGTAGCTGCCCTTCCATGAAAGATTTGTTAAAAAGAGTAAAATCAAGTATCTCTTTGTACAAAACATCTCTCTCCATTCCGAATCGTGAGCGCCCCTCCTTTTCGAGTTTCTTTTCATATACGGACTGTGTTTCGAACCCAGCGTGATCAGCTCCAGGAAGCCAGAGTGCTTTTTTGCCATTCATACGATTGAAACGTATGAGAATATCTTGAATCGTTACGAAAAGTGCGTGTCCAGCATGAAGCGAGCCATTAGCATTCGGTGGTGGCATGATGATAGTGTACGGGTGTATTCTTTCACCTGGTAAATTATCCGGATTGAAATAACCACTTTTATTCCATATTTCGTAAAGTGGTGATTCTATGGCTGTTGGGTTGTAAGGCTTTGTAAGTTGCTCTGGAACTGTTTTCATATTCTCTTATACTAGCAAAGTTTTTCATAAAACGCATTGTTCTTTTTACTATCGCAGTACTCTGTAGTATGCTTCTTTATACTATGAAGAAAAAGCAGTCAATAATTTTAAAAAAAGGGGGAAAGGTAAGTAATGAAACAATCAAGAAAGTTACGAAAAAACTAAGTACTCAAGGGGCAACAAAAAAGGATAAAGAAGTAAACAAACTCCCTGATCATCACTTTAAGGCAGTGAAGGTAAAACGTGGCCTCGCAGGACTTGGACTCTTTGCAGGTGAATCTATTAAGAAAGGGGAGCTCATCATCGAGTACATTGGAAATATTTTAAATAAAGAAGAAGCAGAGAAAATAAATACTAACCAATATCTCTTTGAGGTAAATCGCAACAAGACAATTGATGGTTCAGTGCGGTGGAATATTGCAAGGTATTGTAATCATGCATGTGAAGAGGCAGCAAACGCGGAGAGCGATATAAAGAAAGGAAGAGTCTTTATTAAAGCAATCAAGAACATTAAAGAGGGAGATGAGATTCTCTACGACTACGGAGAGGAGTTCGTAAATGAATATATTGCTCCACACGGATGCAGGTGTGTAGCGAAAGAACATAGTTACAAGGCAAAAAAAGACAATAGGGTACAGACAACAAGCAACAGATAATACTAAATATACAAAGAAAAATAACCACCATTTGAGTGGTTATTTTTCTTTTCTATGATCTGACGTGTGTAAGTCTGTGTTCTATCTTATGCAAACTCTTCGCATTTGCATTTTATCTAAAAAAAGAAAATAAAAGTTATCCACACATTTTTGCTGCTACACTATTGTGTGTATCGTTATGAGTGTCATACTTATAAGTAGAGAGTAAATGATCAACGGTCGTGATCACAAATTACAAGCGCTCTCAGATTTGTATAATAAAATATTTTTATGGCAGCAAAAAAGAAGGCAGCTAAGAAAGTTGCAAAGAAGGCAACAAAGAAAGTTGCAAAGAAGGCAAAGAAGACAGCAAAGCGTGCATAATCGCATACCAGTTGTTCTTTCAGAAAGCAGATATCACTCCCATGATGTCTGTTTTCTTTTTATCGAATGAATACATGCTACACTTTTAGTACGTATACAACATGAATATCACAGTAAAAAGTCTTGGGGTTATATCAGGAGATGAAAATGGAATTGTTAAGTTCGTGGTGCTTGAAGATGATGTGCTTGTTTTTGGAAAATGTCTGTGGCATCGAGAACTTGTGATAGCGTTTTATGGTAAGGAGGTTGATGTGACAGTAATCGCTGCCGGAGTCCTTCCAAAAGATGTAAGTAAAGTTCCTCTTGATGAAGAATATTGGGGAGAATGGAAATCAAGTGGATATGATGTTGTGACACCACCTCAGTATCGAGAGGTCATTAAGCGAGCGCTTACATCATTTGAAACTGAGATTAATCGTCTTTGGGGGAAATAGTCGATTGCACTATATATGTGGTTAGTAATTACGTTCCTGTGGGACAGGGAGCGAAGCCTTCGGCTTCGCTCCCTGTCTTGTATTTTCTAAAGCATAACCTCTAACATCTAATGGTTATTCATGGTATAATCCCTTAACTATGTCTTTTATTGCAAAGCTTTTTCCGGACGAGTCCAAAAAAACCATAAAATCCCTCACTCCTTTAGTAGATAAGGTTTTTTCGTATGAGGATGAATTAAAGGGTATCGATGCTGAGGCGCTCAAAGCGCGAAGTCTTAGTCTCAAAGCGCGGGTAATAAAAGATCTTGAAGGTCTTAAGGGTGACGAATTAAAGGTAAAAGAAAAGAAGGTGCTTGAAGAGGTGCTTCCTGAGGCGTTTGCGCTAGTTCGTGAAAGTTCTCGTCGTACACTTAAAATGATGCACTATCGTGTTCAGGTGATAGGTGGTATCTTGCTTCATCGTGGACATATTACTGAGATGCGTACCGGTGAAGGAAAAACCCTTGTTGCTACCCTTCCTGCATTCCTTAATGCGCTAACTGGGCGCGGGGTACATATTGTGACTGTTAACGACTACCTCTCACGTCGTGATGCGGTATGGATGGGGCAGGTCTACGATGCGCTCGGTCTTTCTAGTGCGGTGATTAATCATCAGTCTTCCTTTCTCTACGACAGCACACATCTTTCTCCAGAAGAAAATAAAGAGGACGATACTGTACGTGACGAAGTTGGTTCATACAAGGTTGTCTATGATTTTCTTAAGCCATGTAATCGTCAGGAAGCATATAGAGCAGATATTACCTATGGTACGAATAACGAATTTGGATTCGATTATCTTCGTGACAATATTGGCTATGATAAGGGGGCTATTACACAACACACTCATCACTATGCAATTGTGGACGAAATTGACTCTATCTTGATTGATGAGGCACGTACCCCTCTCATTATTTCTGCTCCATCACAGGAGTCGAGTGATATGTATATGAAATTTGCTCAAGTAGCAGACTCACTTGTCGAGGGTGATGACTATACCGTCGATGAGAAACAAAGAGCAATCGCACTTACCGAAGAGGGGATTAACAAAGCAGAAAGAGCCCTCAATATTTCTAATATCTATTCTATAGAAGGGATGAAGTACGTGCACCACTTGGAGACTGCGGTAAAAGCAAAAGCACTCTTCCTTCGTGAACGAGAATATGTGGTGCGTGACGGTGAGGTGATCATCGTTGATGAGTTCACAGGGCGCATGCAACCAGGGCGTCGATGGTCAGATGGTATTCATCAGGCGGTAGAAGCAAAAGAAGGGGTAAAGATAGAGCAAGAGTCACGTACACTTGCGTCAATTACGTTCCAAAATTATTTCCGTTTCTACGAGAAGCTTGCTGGCATGACAGGAACTGCTGAGACCTCAAAAGAAGAATTCTATAAAGTGTATGGTCTTGTTGTGACTCCTATTCCAACACACAACCCAATCCATCGTCTTGATCATAGTGACTTCATTTTCCAGACAGAGAAAGGAAAATGGCAAGCACTCTCCAAGAAAGTAAAAGAGCTACATGAAAAAGGGCAACCGGTGCTGATCGGAACTATATCTATCGAGAAAAACGAAGAGGTTTCTAAGTATCTTGAACGTGAACACATTCCGCACACCATCTTGAATGCTAAGAATCATGAAAAGGAAGGAGAAATTATCGCAGCAGCAGGCAAGAAAAGCGCGGTAACGATTGCAACTAACATGGCAGGTCGTGGAGTCGACATTAAGCTCGGTGGTCCACAAGCAACCGAAGCAGAGCGTGAAGAGGTGCTTGCACTTGGCGGTCTCTTTGTGATTGGTACTGAACGACATGAGGCACGTCGTATCGATAACCAGCTTCGTGGGCGTTCTGGTCGTCAGGGGGATGTTGGTGAGACACAGTTCTATGTGTCACTCGAAGATGACCTCATGCGCGTGTTCGGTTCACAGAATATTAAGAATATGATGGGACGTTTTGGTATTCCAGAAGATGAACCTATTTCATCTAAGCTTGTCTCACGTGCACTTGAAGGTGCACAAGAGAAGATTGAAGGATTCCATTTCGATACTCGTAAACACACCCTTCAGTATGACGATGTGCTTAATCAACAGCGTACAAGTATTTATGGCAAGCGTCGTAAGATTCTTTTTGAAGATGAGGCATTTGTTGATGAAGTGCTTGCTGAGCTTGTTGCACAAAAAGAGGGACTTGATGAAGTGCTTAAAGATAAAGAAGAAAAGTACGGTCGCGACGCAGTACGCCATATTTTCCGTATTATGATGCTTCAGATTATTGATACCTTGTGGATGGATCATCTTGATGCAATGGAGCACCTTCGATCAAGTGTGAATCTTCGTGCATACGGTCAGCGTGACCCACTTGTAGAGTATAAGAAAGAAGGACTTCGAATGTTTAGAGGACTAGAGGCATCACTTCGTGCTGAACTCACTACATTTATTGAGAACCTAGACGGATTTTTCGCTGCACAACAGGCACAGCAAGCGCAGAATTTCGTACAAGTGATTCCGAACGAAAAAGAAAAGAAAATAGATGCGCCAGTACGCAGTGAAGAGAAGTATGGACGAAATGATCCGTGTCCTTGTGGGTCAGGGAAGAAGGTAAAGAAGTGTGACTGTGAAGAATATAAATATTTAAGACAATAAGAGTAGGGAGAAGAAGATTGAGAACCAATCTTCTTTCTTTTTAACTTTTCTTTGATAATGACTACAGGTGATATACTTTATACGATGAAGCGCTCGCGTACATATCTCATAGTTATTTTTATTATTATTGGGCTAGGTGTCTTTTTTAAACAGAATACCTACCATACGAAGCCTTATGGGTGGTCAGGGTATGTTCCTGGTAATCCAATAGGAGAAGGGACATCGTTCTTCATTGTTGATCCAGATCATTGTATTGGAGTAGGTTATTCACTCAAAAATATAAAACGAAATGAGCCTGATAGTCGTTGTTTGGGTGTAGTGATAAGTGGTCAACAAAAGTCCTCTTTTTGGTATTATTTCTCTTTTTAAACTTTTTTGTCGAAATAACCAGCATAATTTCTTGCTAGAAATTTGCTTTTGCCTCACGCCGAGCGCTCCGGCAGATTATTTCTCATGAAAAAGTTTGGATGATGGTGTGCACAATACAATTACAACCCTTGCCTGTTCTTCAGAGAATTATAGAGGAGATGGGAACTGGTATACTTCAATCATGAACGAAGCAACTAATAAATTTATAGAAGAACTAAAATTAAGAGACGATGTTTTGGGTATTATTCTTTTTGGATCTTGGGCAAGAGGGAATAATAGACCAGACAGTGATGTTGATTTAGTTGTGATTCTAAAAGATGGGTATCAAAGAACTATAGAAAATAGAGATGGTCAGATATTTGAGATTATTTACTCTACAGCAGAATCAGCATTAGATTATTGGAAAAACCATAAAGATGACTGTGCTGGGTTATGGGAAGTTGCAAAAATTTTGTATGACAAAGATGGAACCATAAAGAAATTGCAAGACGAAGCCGAATTGGTTATTAAAGAAGGAAAGAGGCCGATCGACAAACTTCAACTTGGTCAGTTCAGGTTCGATGCAGAAGATCAAGTAAAAGTTTCTGGTTTACTGTTTGATAAAGACCCAACTACTGCAAACTTTATTCTTACTAATAAAGTATTTGCACTCACGGGTTTATTTTTTGATATTAGGCAACTTTGGACTCCTGCACCAAAACAGAGATTAGGAAAAATTAAAGAAATAAAACCAGAATTATATTCTGCTTTACAAAATTTTTATAGTGATGGTGTAGCATTTAAGAGTAAATTAGAAATCGCTAAAAAGATAATTGATTTAGTATTCGAGATATAGTGTAAACAAGAGTAGGGTAAATTATTTTGCCATCATCTGAGTTCTAACCCCATCTACGACAGTGCCCAATGTAAATTAACCTATGTAATCTAAGGTGAATTTTGGTATCCCAATGAAGCTGGGAACTGATATACTTACATAATGGAAGGGAGAATAGAAAAGCAAAATTTTAGGATAGCATTTAAAAATCAGCCAAAGCTTTCTGGAGATGAAGTTGATAAAAAACGAGATGAATTGCGAATGCTTCTTGTCCCGCATATTGTTCAGTTTGTGTCTACCGATGAACTCTTTAAAGGAAAAGAAGTTACTATAGAGTTTTCTGAACAAGGAGTTTCTTCGTTAGTAAGTTTTATTGAAACCGGTAACGAAAAATTTGTTCTCAAGATACCCTTAAACAATAGAGTGTCGGCTGGAGACGAAGCTCTTTTTTTAAAAACATGGGAAGCCTCTGGTGTGTCTACCCCACACATTTTTAAAGAAGGGGCACTGGGAACTAGCTCATATATTTTAATGGAATATATCGATGCACCAACCGTTCAACAAAAGTATACAGACGATTATGAAAATAAAGACGATGCATACTTTGATGCGGGTAAAATTCTTCGAATGATGCACAAACCAGAAGCAATAGGTTTTGGAAGAGTTGTTGACGGGAAAGGAGAATTCGAATCTTTTGAGAAATGGTTGAATTCGAGAGATATGGCAAAAAGAGAGAAATACATAGAAGAACACCATCTCTTGGATGAAGAGCATGGGTCAATTTCACAAGCTAAAGATATTTTGATACATTTTGTCGGAGAGAACACTACAAGTAGTTATTTGCATTTTGACTACAGCACAGGGCATCTATTCGCAACTAAGCCTTTGACTGTTTTTGATCCAGACCCTCTTTTCAATCATGGATACATAGACTTAGGTCGTACATTGGTTAACTATATAGCTCAGACTGGCACGTACCCAAAAAAACTCGTAGAAGGGTACAGTGAAGGAGAGGTGATAGATGAGAAAGTGCTACACGCTGCAATTCTTATAAATATTGTGTATAAGATTCCTTATCAGCATCAAAAAGGCAGAGTGAGGGTTGTCGAGAATTTCCAAAACTATCTACTTCAGTCACAGTTCTAACACTGTCTACGACAGTACACTTTTCTTGTGTGTGGTAAACTAATAACTAATTACGAATTACCAATAACTACCCATGAAGGATTTCATCAAAAAACTCACACTTACTATCATTACTTGGGAGGCGAAGGCGGTGCTTGTGAGACATAAGCCGTTTATCATTGGGGTGACGGGGAATCTCGGTAAGACTTCCACAAAAGATGCTATCTATGCGGTAATGAAGGACCATTTTCATGTGCGTCGTAGTGAAAAGAGTATGAATAGTGAGTTTGGAGTACCACTTACCATTTTGGGCGAGAAGTCTGGATGGAATAATCCCTTCAAGTGGCTCATCATTATCATTCGAGCGTTTTTTATTCCCTTCTCAAAGGAATATCCAACACATCTCGTACTTGAGATTGGTGCTGATCGACCTGGGGATATTAAGCATATTACTTCGTGGGTGAAACCAAACATCACCGTAGTGACACAGTTTGGACAGGTGCCAGTGCATATAGAGTTTTTCAAAGACCGTGATGCGGTGATAGAAGAAAAGGCACATCTGGTGAGTGCACTCAAAGACGATGGACTCTTTATTTACAATAGTGATGATCATGATTCACAAAAGCTTCTAGAAAAAACCAATGCACAAAAAATGAGTTTTGGTATTCATGAACATGCAGACATACGAGCGACCAATGTACGACTCTACGGGCTTCCAATTACTGGCACAGAAGCTGATATTATGACACGAGGCGAAAAAGAACATCTCGTGCTTCCAGAGGTTGTTGGAAAGTCGCCGGTATACTGTGCTTTACCCGCACTCGCCGTTGCACAGTTTCTCGCAATTCCACTCCCTATTGCATGTGCCGCCCTTCGTGATGGTACGAAGCCAAAAGGACGTATGCGACTTCTTCAGGGCATGAATAACTCAGTGATTATTGATGATTCTTATAATGCTTCTCCAAAAGCAACTGAGCATGGTCTTAAGACCCTTGCTGAGATAGATACGTCTGGACGCAAGATTGCAGTGCTTGGTGATATGCTTGAGCTTGGTCTCCATACGAGAGACGAGCATTACAAGATTGGTAAATTAGCAGGTCACTCGTGCCACAAGCTATTCACCGTCGGGATACGATCTCGAGTAACAGCAGAAGGAGCTCTCGATGAACAAATGAGCGATGATAATATCATGCAATGTGACACGTCGATTGATGCTGGAAAGGAGCTGGTAGCGATGTTGCAACCAGGGGACATTGTGTACGTGAAAGGTTCACAAAGTATGCGTATGGAGCGTGCAATTGCTATGATACTCGCTTCCACACATAATCCACGCGCAGTACTCGTCCGTCAGGAGGATGAATGGCTTAAGCGATAGATACCTGATCTCACTCACCACTATACTGACTTGTCTCAGGGCATTGTTTCCCATAGGTGACTTATCCACTTACTTTCTAGACGATTGACATATTTTATGGTAGTATTTCATCTAACTTGTTGATAGTGGGATTGTCCTACTGTGTACAGGTGTGGCAGTTCTTTCGTGGAGACATCGAATGAATATCGAAATCAGTTGGCATGGGATGGAAAAGTCTGGTGCCATCGAGGGGCATGTGCTGAAAAATATCACCCCCATCACGAAACGGTTTTCGAATATCACTAAACTTTCCATCCGGCTTCAAGGTACGGAGAAGAACGGCTGGGCACCGAGCATCCAACTCAAGGCGTGTCTGAAGGGTAAAATCATTACCCATACGAGAATTTTCTGCCGAAAGGAAGATTGTTCTCGTCATGACATGTCTGACCTCGATGGGTTCTACACAACCATCAACAAAGCCACTACGCGTCTCCTTTCCATGCTCGAAGAAGAGTCCGACAAGATGAATGAGCTCGGGCGTGGGAGAAGGGCTACGAAACTAAGTAGGGCAATCGCTTAACAGCGGTCTGACTACACATTACACGATAAAGCGTTCCCGAAGGGAACGCTTTTTTGTTGTCTTCATTCATCATAACGTGTGGTACTATTATTACTATGCCAATAACAATAGTTTTTGATAATGATGTTTCACTCCTTGAAAAAAAAGCAGGAGAGTTACTACAGACACTCTGTGCTACTACTGACTATCCGATGTTACTGCTTGTTGCAGGAGGTTCTGCACTCAATGTGTTGCAAGAAGTCAGTCTCACACGAGGAAGTCATATCACGCTTGGTGTTGTCGATGAGCGTTATAGTCATGATGCGCTTCATAATAATTTTTTACAGCTAAAGAATACTACACTTTATACAACCGGCATACAAGCCGGAATCACTTGCATCGACACTTCTCCACAAGAAAGAGGAAGCATGGAAGAGTTAGTCACAGTCATGAAGGAAGCTTTTCGTACCTGGAGGGGAAAGCACCATACTGGCAAAATATATGTGGTCTTGGGGGTTGGTACTGATGGTCATATTGCTGGTATTATGCCCTTTCCAAGGGATGAGGAAAAATTCCATGAGCTCTTTGAAAACAAAGAGGTTGCTGTAGTGGGTTATGATGCGGAGGATAAAAATCCTATTCCACTTCGTGTTACCGCTACCCTTCCTTTTTTACGAGAAGTTGATGGTGCTATTGTGTATGCAGTTGGTGATCAAAAGGCAGAGGCGTTACAAAAAGTGGTGGCACACGAGGGAACACTGTTTAGTACTCCAGCAAGAGTACTAAAACAGATGAAATCTGTTACACTATTTACTGATATCGTTATATAGTCATGCAAATCATTTTAAAAAACAAACCCCTTGGGCCAACAACCATTGTTATATTCGGAATAACTGGCGATCTAGCAAAAAGAAAACTAATCCCAGCATTGTGGAATCTTTATAAAAATAATCATCTTCCAAAAGAATTTGCAATTGTTGGTTTTGCTCGTCGCGAATGGTCAGATCAGGAACTTCAAGAGTATGTTCGTTCGATTCTCATCGAGAAAGGTTGTGTGATAGATGAAGCAGTTGATGTCGAACAGTTTTTCAAACGAATAGCTCATGTAAATGGTGATTTTACTACTATAGATGCATACACTAATCTAGCAACCAAAATAGAAGCAATAGACACAGCATGGGGGAGATGTGGAGATAAACTTTTCCATTTAGCTGTACCACCAGAACTCTATGAGGGTATTTTTGATAATCTTCATGCTTCAGGGCTTGCTGACCTCTGTGCAGGAGCAGGTGGGTGGACAAGAATTCTTGTAGAAAAACCATTTGGAGAAAACTGGGACACAGCCGAACAGCTCGACCAGAAGTTAGGAAAACTTTTTAAAGAAGAACAAATTTTCCGTGTAGATCACTATATGAGCAAGGAGGTAATACAGAATATTCTTGCGTTTCGTTTTGCTAATTCACTTCTTGAGCATTTGTGGGATACGGAATACATTGAGGCGGTCAACATTAAACTATGGGAGAAGAATGGGATAGAAGGACGAGGAAGCTTCTATGACAAAATCGGAGCACTTCGTGATGTGGGTCAGAACCATGTACTTCAGATGCTCACTTTCATTGCAATGGAAGACCCTGGTATTCTTGACCCGAACAAAATTAGAAGCTCTCGTGTAAAAGTGCTCGACGCACTCCGTCTTATCACTCCAGAAGATATGGTTCATCGAGTGAAGAGAGGGCAATACGAAGGATATCTCAATGAAAATAACGTAGCACCGGATTCAAAGACAGAAACTTTTTTCAAGATAGAAGCGTTCATCGATAACGAGCGATGGAAAGACGTTCCCTTTAATCTCGAGAGTGGAAAAGGGATGCTTGAGAACAAGACAGAGATAGAAATTGTTTTTAAGGGAAAGACTTTCTGTTTATGTCTCCCAGATCAAGAGGTCATTTGTCCTCAAAATAAGCTCACCTTTAACATACAACCAAAAGATGGAATTTCTATTATGTTTTGGTCCAAGAAGCCTGGTTTTGGTATGGTGCTTGAACCACAGACGTTATCATTCCAATATGGAGAAGCAGAAGGGGAGATTCCTGATGCATACGAACGCGTTATCTATGATTGTATTATTGGTGACCAGACGCTTTTCACGAGCACCGAAGAAGTTTTGTCATCATGGAAATTCATCACTCCTATCTTAGATAACTTTGAAAAAATTCCTCTTGATAAGTATGTTGCTACCGATCAGGCGCTTCAGCATAATTAATAACGACTACATAATACGTCTTCAAACATGAAAAAAGAAATTGGCTATATTGGTTTAGGGAAAATGGGATCAGGGATGGTACAGCACCTTCTGGAAAAAGGATATGATGTCGTTGTGTATGATATGAATCACGACGTTGTGGAAGAGCTTGTAAAGAAGGGAGCACGCAAGGCTGAGAGTATTCCTGAAATAACAACCACGCTTTCAACTCCTCGTTTGGTATGGGTGATGGTGCCACATAGTGCTGTTGATGAAGTGCTCACCCAGGTAACGCCAGGACTTACATCTGGTGACACGATCGTTGATGGAGGAAATTCTCCATATCTTGAGTCTGTTCGTCGTGGTATAGAACTTAAGGAAAAAGGTATACATTTTCTTGATGCAGGGATTTCTGGTGGTCCCTCAGGTGCGCGTCATGGAGCATGTACTATGGTGGGAGGAGATAAGTCGGTCTATGAGGAATATGCAACGCTCTTTCAGGATATTTCTGCTCCGGATGCGTATGGGTATATGGGGTCATCTGGTGCTGGGCATTTCGTGAAGATGGTGCATAACGGTATTGAATATGGCATGATGCAAGCGCTCGCAGAAGGCTTCGCTGTATTAAAACAATCAGAATTTAATATTAATCTTACAGAAGCATCTCGTGTGTATAATAACCAAAGTGTTATCGAGTCCCGTCTCGTTGCGTGGCTCATGAATGCATATAAGACTCATGGTGAGTCTCTCGAAGGTGTATCTGGTGAGGTGGATAGCACTGGAGAGGGTGCGTGGACAGTAGAAGCAGCAAAGCGTCTCGGAGTTTCTGTGCCCATTATCGAAGGGTCACTGCATTTTCGTGAACAGTCAAAAGGCAATCCAAGTTACGAAGGACAGATACTCTCTGCGCTTCGTAACCAATTTGGTGGGCATAGTATTACAAGCTAGCTATTTACATATATGAACGACACTATTCACCTTCTTGAAACGTTTACTCTTGAAAATATTCCCGACCTTGATACTGTAGTGCTCGGAGCACTTGAACTTTTTCAAAAAGAAACACTTCCGCAGATACCGTTTGATGCTTACAAACGTCCACTAGTAGTAGGTTCAGGTAATGCAGAGGCAACAGGTCGTATTATTTTTGAAAAAACTGACGCCATCTTTGCCTCTGAAAGTAACTATGAAGAAAAATTGAAAAGCATTGGCGCTATCGATGGAGTGATTCTTGTTTCGGCATCAGGTGGCAAGCACGCTCCAATCATTGCAAAGAAAGCAAAGGAGATGGGAAAGCATGTCACACTTATTACCAACACACCACAAAGCGAGGCTAGTATAGAGCTCGATGTCATTAATACCGACAAGGAATATGTCTTTCCAAAAAATCGTGAGCCATATACCTACAACACTTCAACGTACATGGGTATGATTCTTGGGTATACAGGTGAGGATCCTGCTCGTATTGCTTCTTATATTCGAGACACAATCGATACTATTGATTTTTCAAAGTGTGCGTCATTTGAAAAATATTATCTTATTGTCCCTACACAGTTCTCAGGAATTATTCGCATGCTCCAAGTGAAATTTATTGAACTCTTTGGTCGTAACATGGCACGTGATGTTGAGACCTCTGAGTATGTGAAGCATGCAACAACTGTTGTGCCCTCTCATGAACTTTTCCTTAGTTTTGGTTTCGAGAACACTTCATGGGGGAAGGAAGAAAACCGCATCAACATTCCACTTCCTGATTGGGCAAATTATGGCACCATGATGGCAGTAGCATATTATGTGATAGGAAAGATTCAGAAACAGCACCCCCCATATTTTAAACAACATATTGAAACGTATACGAAAGATATTTCTACCATTTTCGGGGAAGAGATTAAACCAATTGTCGAGTAGACCTGTAAAAGGGACCTTTTTCTACTACTTCGAGGATTATTTTTTGGAATTTTTGGATGTTGACAGTACACAATACTCGGTATACGCTTATGTTAGGCAAAGCCCAGGTTTTTTGGTGCTTTGGTTTGTGAGTGTAGTTATTTTTAAGATTGAGTGGTCGAAAACCAATCTATTTTGTTATTTGTGTAAGAAATAGCGTACATCCATTTACATCTGTGCTCGATTGCTTTTCTGTCAATAACGTTTATAAGTTCGTATGCAAAAAGTGTGCTTAGAGAGGTCTGTGTGTTGTTTATTAGTTAGATAGTTATTTAATAAAAAAATGAATAAAAAAACTGCATTTTTTATAACTGCGGCGGTGTTTTTGTCCGGCCTTGTTTCAACGTATGCAGCCCCAGCTACAATAACAGAGATTTGTGTTAAAAAAGAAGGGCAGGTCTATATTATTGGGCAGAATGGTTTTAAACGTAATGAGTGTAAGAAACAGGATAGATTAATTGTTATTAGCTCCAGCAGTGGACAGATTGGAGACAAAGGTCCTACTGGTGATAAAGGTCCAACCGGAAACCAAGGTCCACAAGGGTTGCCTGGAGACAAAGGTCCAACAGGTGACAAGGGCCCTACTGGTGATCAAGGTCCACAGGGTCCAGTCGGTCCTGTAGGCCCTCAGGGTCCTATGGGTCAACAGGGTGAGCAGGGTGCAGCTGGTCCAACAGGAGCACAAGGTCCAGTCGGCCCAATGGGTCCTCAGGGTCCAGCAGGTCCTGGAGGTACTGATGGAACAGCAGGTCCACAAGGTCCAGTTGGTCCAATGGGCCCACAAGGTCCTCAGGGTCCACAAGGTCTCGCCGGTAATGATGGAGCTACAGGTCCTCAAGGTCCTGCGGGTCCTACTGGTCCTCAGGGTCCACAGGGTGATAAAGGTGATACTGGTCCACAAGGTCCAGTTGGTCCAATGGGTCCACAAGGTCCTGCAGGTGCTAACGGTACTAATGGTGCTGATGGAGCACAAGGTCCAAAGGGAGACAAAGGTGACCAAGGTGATGTAGGTCCAATGGGTCCAAAAGGTGA
>CAZNVC010000009.1:7087-9877 GCA_964576685.1 uncultured Candidatus Saccharibacteria bacterium | reverse complement strand
CAAAGGGAGACAAAGGTGACCAAGGTGATGTAGGTCCAATGGGTCCAAAAGGTGACAATGGAGCTACAGGTGCACAAGGTCCTCAGGGCGAAAAAGGAGACAAAGGTGACACCGGAGCACAAGGTCCTGCAGGTGCTAACGGTACTAATGGTACTGATGGAGCACAAGGTCCAAAGGGAGACAAAGGTGACCAAGGTGATGTAGGTCCAATGGGTCCAAAAGGTGATACTGGAGCACAGGGTCCTCAAGGAGAAAAAGGAGATAAGGGTGATACCGGACTCCAAGGTCCTGCAGGTGCTGATGGAGCTACAGGTCCTCAGGGTCCACAAGGAGATATGGGTCCAAAGGGAGACACAGGGTTAACGGGTCCTCAGGGTCCACAGGGTGATAAAGGTGATACCGGAGCACAGGGTCCTGCAGGTGCTAACGGTACTAATGGTGCTGATGGAGCACAAGGTCCAAAGGGTGATAAAGGTGACCAAGGTGATGTAGGTCCAATGGGTCCAAAAGGTGATACTGGAGCTACAGGTGCACAAGGTCCTACAGGTCCAACTGGTCCACAGGGTCCTAATGGAACCAATGGCTATACTATAATGGTGGGAAAAAGTAACGGAACTATTTCTGCAAGTCAGGGAGGAAATGTTCTAACTACTTACATTTCCTCAGGTCTTGTAAATGACAGCACTTCAGAATCCTCCGCTGCTGTTCCTTTGCCAGTATCAGGGACATTAAGTGGTCTTCATGTTCAGATAAGTGTTGCCCCTGGATCAACACGCACATGGACATTTACTGTGATGCGTAATGGTGGTGCAACAGGTATTACTTGTGTAAGTTCTCCATCGGGAACCGGAACTACATGTAATGATGTAGTGCACACACAAGCGTTCAGTGCCGGAGATACACTATCACTTCGAGCAGTACCAAGCAGTTCATCTGCTAGTGCTACTGTAGTAAGTTGGTCAGTAAAGTTACAATAGTAACTACACAAAAGCCAAAAAGTCTTTATTAAGACAAATCAAAAAATCGCCATCTCGGCGATTTTTTGTTATTAACCTCTGCTTAGTTTGTAACCAAGAAAGAAAGAAGAAGTAACATGATTGCTCCTACATCAATAATTTTCCATGCAAATGCAGTGAGGTACAGTGGTGCGATTGGATTGAAGATAATTGCGACCATTACCGCTAACCACATCGCAAGCCTCTTTTTTGTTGTGTGTGTATACCAAGCAACAGTGAGCGAGCCACCAACAACCACCCAATTCATAAGCTGATAAAACACATATGGTAGTGCAATGATAAGTCCAAACGATGAAGCAAGTACTGCTAAAAGCATTATAATTGCAACCATCTGCAACCAATTCTTGTTGAAAAAGTTTTTCATATTTTTAGTATTAGCACCATTATCCTAGCATATATCCTTTATTTTTGGTAAAAGGCGAGTCGTATCAGTTTTTAGAGGAATTTATCTCTTCCTCTGGCTCTTCTTCTCCGTTGCAATTTTTCTACACTTACTGCTACAAAACTTCACTGTTTCCCAGTCTTCTCGTTCTTGGAAACTTTTTCGTGTGTTGAGGTCGAGTTTGCACACAATACACTTTTTATCTGCTTTATTCATAGTAGTTGCATTCTACCATATCTAGTGTTGGGCCTCCTCAGTATTGTAGTGTGGTACTATAGTATATATATGAAAAAAGTTTTTATCCTTCATGGTTTCGAAGGCGCACCTAATGGTGGTTGGCGACCCTGGCTTATGGCAGAATTACAAAAGCATGACATCTATGCCTGTACACTTCCTATGCCTTCACCTAGTACTCCTGTACTTTCAGAATGGTTAGATGAGTTAAAGCGACATATCGATAGAAATCATGATGATGACATTTATCTTGTTGGGCACAGTTTAGGTGGTGCAGTGATTCTCCGCTATCTTGAACGGTACGACAATAGCACTATACAGGGAATTGTTCTTGTCTCTGCACCGTGTCACCCAACAACTAACCCTCATCTTATTGATTTTCTGAATGCTCCGTTTGATTTTACTACCATCGCTTCTCGCATCAAGAAGACTGTTGTGATTCATGGTGATGATGACCCCGTGGTTCCGTTTACTGATGCGAAATGCATAGCACAGGAGTTACATGGTAAGCTTGTTGCTGTTCCGCAAGGGAAACATTTGAACGGGTCCGCAGGATTCACACAGTTGGAAGAATGTCGTGATGAGCTCCTTGCGATAATAGGGGAATAAGTGTGCTTGATGTGTTCCAAAACAGACAGAACGCTAGTTGTGTATCATCACATAGAACCCAAGAGCATTTGCAATAATGAGCCACACAATCAATGTTGAAAAGGTGAGGGTAATTGATCTACCTTTCATGATAGTATCAAAGAATCTTTCGTGCTTGGTGTCTAGTCGATATGCGTAATACATACTGAGGATAGTGATACAGAGCATAGTGAATGATGGCCAAAAGAAAAGTGCCGGAATACCTGTGCCAAATGATAGCCACTGGAACACAGCAAAGTTGATCCACGAGATGATCTGCAGCCTTATGAGCATAGTTCTTTCTTTGGAATGTTCTTTGTTGAGTGTCCAAATATTTCCAGCAAGAACAAGGATGTTATTGAGAGTCCATACCGCACCGAATACCCATGTAGCCGGTGCCCAACTTGGAAGATTAAAATTTTTATATACTTCTTGTATATCGACAAAAAGGGTAACACTATAGCCAGCGACAAGATTAATGATGAAATAAAAAATAACTGCCTGATAGTAGTGATATTTTTTGAGGGACAT
>CAZNVC010000009.1:0-6987 GCA_964576685.1 uncultured Candidatus Saccharibacteria bacterium | reverse complement strand
ATTGTATTATTGACATACATGGTATTTAGTAGTATAAATACGTGAGTAAATCAAGGGAGTACAGATAATGCCATACACAGTTATCTTCTACGTTCGTTCTTCTATGTTGGGTCAGCGAAGAATTAAGATTGTAAACCATGAATATCCATTTCAGCCTCAACTTGGAGGATATGTAGAGTTTTGGGCAGTTAATAGTAATTTTGTTCAGAAAGCAAGAATTATCGATATTAATTACCCAGCATCGAATTATTTTAAGAGTGAAGTAGCGATGTGGTGTACCCTTGAAATGGATCATCGCGATTTCGATGGGTATTATAACTTTTTGGAAAATCTAAAAAAAGAGCATGGACTTACTCACCAGTGGGAGAGTTGGTCAATTTACTCAGTCTGAAAATTTTACGCAAAAAGCGCCTGCCACCAATCGGTAAGGGCTTTTTTATATATGCACACCTCTCAGTCACAAGCGTTTGAAATTGTCAGTAGGGGTACGGGCGGCAAAGTTTAAAAAGTTTTAATAAAAAATAAACCCCGCAAGATGCTATCTTAAACAGGGTAGTGTTTCTGCAGAGCAGATTTTGGCAGTTTATCTGCCGATATAGGGTTTTGATCCGACAAGCGGTGAGAGTGCGCCACGAATGCGCCTGACCAGCTTCGGATCACGAAGATAGAAATTGGCAGTCATACACGCAAAACCGAACATGTTTCCAGTAAGTCCGTCATCCATGTTAGGAATCATTGCTCGTTGTTCTTCTGAACTCATGTTGTAGAACTTGCGGATGTTTTGTCGGCTCCTGCACGCGTAAGCAATCTGAACAGCAGTCTCACATGCAACAAGTTCGTACCATGCCTGATCCCAGAAGTCATCTCCGAGACGGAAGAACTTCTGGAACCGTTGCCTGAAGACCTTAGGAAGCATGGCGAGACGTTGGTTGAAATCTGAATTCGGGTCAGCAAGCTGAGTGTCGAACTTTTGTTTCCGTTCAAGACGTTCCGCTTCCATCTTTCTGATCGCTTCCAAACGCTCTGCTTCTAGCTCTTCCTTGGTCTTGAAAAAAAGTTCTTTTCCGTCAAGGTCAATACCTTGGATACGGGAACCTTGATACAAGTAAAAGGTGATCCGTTGCCCAACCTGGGGAGTCATTTTCACCGGCTTGAAGATGCCCCCAAAACCAATACCACTGGTTGTGGTCACACAGTAGGAGTCGTCATCTTCTTCCACTTTGGCAATGATGCCATGTTTGGTGTTGGTATGGACCGCACGTTGAACAAACCTGACGGATTCTTGAGTGGATTGCACTGTGGTGCTCCTTTTTGAAATAAAGATCAAGATGTGTAAACCAAATTTTATTCTATAATATTATATATAAATGTCAAGTTTCCGTTAGGCGAGTTCAACTCATAGGTGCAACACCAGCTAAGGAGAAAGCTCATAATTTTATGTGGTCACGAGTTACTAATTGCGCTAACCACGCTAAAGCATGGATTGCTCATAAGTACTCTCGGTCACAAATATTTTTCTGCTGAAAATTTTCTGACCTCGCCTCGGACCGTCGTCCTCCGGCATTGCAAAGTGATGTTAGCTCACTTCTCACCCAGCTCGCTCGTTTTGGTTGCTACCAAATCATAGCTCCGCCCGTCACATCGGCACGTACGCCAAGCAGTTGGCGTACTAGGAAAAAGCCCCTGAAGTGGTAACTTCAGGTGCTTTTTCTTACTAATGTGAGCCTTCTCGTGATAGAACCTGCGCGATTCCATGCAGGGTAAGGCTTATCTAGATAATCTTTGAATATCAGTTCGGCCTTTCTCGAAGGTGTATGAAATTTGTATTTCTATTTTAGATTTCAATGCAACTATAATGGGTGATATACTTTTTATATGGAAAAAATACATGCATTATTTGCTGGAGTTATTGCATTATTTTTAAGTATTATCGGGGGAAGTAGTACAAGCACGCAAATTAACAGCCCTGCTCCACAAATAGCCACAACCGGTGTTGTTGATTCGGTGAGTGGTAAACAAAAACCCTATGCTCTTATTTTTTTTAGGAACAATCAAACAGGTCAAGAGAAAACAGTTTTTACTGTAGATGAAACTGGTAAAACTTTGGAAAAGATTGAAACTGAGAAGCTGAACGATTCACAGGCTGTAATGTCACTGAATAAGAAATTAATTGCATATAAAGAAGAACGTGACTTTATAAATGATCCGTCTCGAGAAATGGATACACCACAAAAAGAAGCTCTTATTTTATATCAATATGATACTAGCAAGCGTCAAGATGTTACGGTTGTTGGTTCTATTTATACTGACAATAGCGAACAGTTGGATACCTTTTTGTTCTCACCTAGTGGCTCTTACTTACTCTATGTAACCCATAAAGATACAAAGCAAGGAAATCAGGGGAAGTATTCTCTTCAGTACACTTTACATATTGTTGACACAAATACATTCTCTTCTTCTACTCTTGTAACTCTTTTACAGAAGAATACATATGAAGAACAGTTTTCTCCTCAAGTATTTTGGTCAACAGATTCTTCTTCTGTGATCTTTACTGACGGAGATACTATTAAAGTTGTTAAAGTAGATGGTTCTCAAGAAAGGGTTTTGATAAAGTCTCTAGGTTGGAGAGCTGCTTCCGATTCTGAAATGTCTCCTGCAGATATGGATGGACCGGGATATAAAGTGCCTAATGTTTCATTGTATGGTGTTTATGATACTCAAGTTCTTTACTCTACTTCAGAAAATAAAATTAAAGGGGTAGATTTTTCAACTGGCAAGATTGCAGAGATTGCGGGGGATCATGACCTGAATGGCTCAATTATGGGTATGGTTGCCAATAGATATCTCATTTTATATGCGAGAGAGTCGGGGCAGGATCCGTTAAAAGCGAGTGTGTCTTTGTTTGATCTTAAGACTAAGCAAGTGAAGACAGTATTTAATACAGACGACTTACCTAATAATGAGTTTCAAGGTTTTTCTGATGAAAGTGACGCTTTCTATATTTTGAAAAGGAAAACTAATAAGGGTTTGATTGTTAGTGAAACTTTACTTAAATATAATTCTTTTACTAAGAACGAAATTCCTTTTAAGGTTGAAAATCAGAATTACTTTGGTGCGAGTCTTCATCATTAGATTGTTAATAATGCTTTTACAGTAGATTTTTACACAAAAATAATCCATTGTAGGGTTATTTTTGCAATGCTACTCGTGCTAGCTGTTGATGTGACCCTAGGGCTAAAGAATTGGAAATCTTTGGTGGGGGATATAAGGTTGTTTTCTGAATTTCAACAGGTTTTGTATGCTGATTTTACTACTTAACTTGAGATTTAATAATTTGACATATATCAAATTATATTATATAATATAGAATAGTTAAACACAGGAGATTAGCTCATGTCCAATACTGTTTCTTTTATTGTTCGTTCCGAAATGCAGAATGATCTGCGAAGAATCAAAATCGAAAATCACTGTTACCCATTTCAACCTCAGATTGGTAGCCACATCTGTTTCCCATGTGTTGGAGAAATTCGTGTCGCTCCGCAAGTAAAAATTGTTGATGTTGAATTTCCTGCATCAAATTACTTCCAAGGTCCACTTGAAATCACTTGTTACGGAGTATTGAATCGTCAAGATTTCGATGCTTACTACAAGTGGCTTGAACGCCTCAAAGAAGAGAAGGGTCTGACTCATCAATGGGAGAGGTGGAGCCTCTTCAAGATCTGAAGATCTTTTGAAGGAAGGAGCGCTTGCCATTAATTGGTAGGCGCTTTTTTGCATCTGTGAGCGTTCAACAGATAGAACTTAGTTGGTTCGTTACCCCA
This sequence comes from uncultured Candidatus Saccharibacteria bacterium, assembly GCA_964576685.1. Lineage (GTDB taxonomy): Bacteria > Patescibacteriota > Minisyncoccia > Phycocordibacterales > UBA5272 > UBA11704. Next base: position 3,166 of record CAZNVC010000009.1, on the reverse strand, counting down.
CAAAGCTTATTTGTTAGTTTTTAGTATATCATTTTGAACCTTCTCGTGAGCCTATTAAAAAGTGACAAAAGTGACACAAACAAGACCTGTAACGTTACAGTTGGGTGTCACTATTTTCGACTAGTTTGGTAGGTTCTTTCCTCCACCTTGTCTCACCATTAAGCCATGGATATTGCTTGTAGCCCTTACTTTCCATATACACTTCTACTAAAATTTCTGCTAAATAATCAATCTGGTCATCCTCATTTGGTGTAATATCTTTTTCCATATATGTCAGTATAAATAGTTACAAGGATTCGGACGCAATGTAGTCAATTCTTGTCTTTTCTCCATCACAGAATTTATCATCTAAAGAAGCGAGTGGCGGTTTACCTCTCGCTGAGTACTCAAGTGTTCTAAAAAGGTATCCGAGAAATGAGCCTGTATATCTATAGCAACGAATACACCTTTTTATATGTTCATCAGCTTCATCTCTATAACCTTTCCATTTGCAGATTTGAGGGTATCTATCAATCCATTCATCAACCGTATAATTAATCCACTTAACAAGTTCTGCTTGAGCTAAAATATTACCCCTCTGACTTACTCTCACTAGACGAATAACAATCCTATCTTTAACGTCTTTATCTTCCTGACATTGAGTACAGATGAAGGTATATAACTTATCTTTATATCTATTCAAAACCGCATCCACCTCTGTCTGCTCTTTATATAGTTTTACCTGCTTCTGTCTGTGCCTCACCCAACGCCTTTGAAAGGATCTGTCTAAGCGACAAGTAACCCTGTCCCAATCAACATGACCAGTTTCTGTTTTAATATTCTTCCATACATAACGATATACACTCGGAGTATTCCTATATACCCACGAAGCACAAATTATCTTTGGCTCTTTTTCAGTAAGAGAAGTATTCAGAATCTCAATATATTGATCAAAAGTCCGCATGTTGCTTTAATCATAAAGCAACATTTATGATCCTAGATACTCTCGATAAAGAACACGAGCATATTCCTTGCTGTAATAGTTAATAAATGCCCAAGCAAATAACATTATAAAGAAATAAGTTAAAGCAACTTTTAAAGAAAGTGCATACAAGGATAAATCTGTAATTAGGTATCTTGAAATAATTGCTAATGTAAGAGAAGAGATTAATGCAACCAATGAACCTCCTGCAAGATTTCTAAAGAACCCATATTCCATATTGCATTTCAGTACAAGATGACCATTTCTTACTTTATTGATTATCAGTTGAATTATTTCCCATATTCTTTTCTTTGATTCCTCTATATTCTGATCTTGTTCTTCCTTGGTTGGAATACTTAACCCAAAATCAGACTGAACTTTCTTAGCAATACTTGCCCTGTAAGGTTCAGTTGTTTCCTTAGATGTTGAAAGCAAAGACTCCACCGTAGGGAAACTTTTCTTATTTTCGAAAAATATTTTTGCAACAGTTCTGTTTGTTTGCATGAGAATATATAACAACACCAGTGATACGGTTGCATCGCCAAAATACGAAGCGAGCCATGTCATTGATGAGTTGTTAACTAACCAAGGATTAATAATGTACATCTTGGCAAGAATAAAAGGAACAAGACATGTAAGTGATGGGAAATATCTCGCTTTTATTGTGTAACCATCGAAGATTTTTTCTATCATGATATTGTCATGTTTCTATACTCTCGAATACCGTTCGGTGCTAAGCGTAGCCAAAGGTGTCCGTCACTCCTTGTTGTAAGTACTTTTCTTTTTACAGAAGAATCATTATTAAACGAAACACCACTACTTACATGCCCACCATAAACAGTTGCCATATCTTTTTGTGTATCGTGAACAATTCCTTTATCTGAAATAATAATACATTCTGGTGAGCAGTGAGTAAAAATATCTGGATAGTACCCATTATCTCTGCCATGGTGGGAAGCAATAAAAACATTCGTCTTTCCAAGAAAGTTTTTTATTTGAGGATATTTATTAATAATCGCATCCCATCCTTTTTTCTCTAAATCTCCAGATACACAAATAGTTGTTCCATGATGCTCAATAAAAACAACCTGACTTAAATTGTTGGTGTCGTAGACATCAAGGTCCGACTTCTCTAAAGAAAAGATCGTTTTTATATACGGAGGATTATAGTCTACTGCAGAAGATGTGTATCGAGCTTTTATGTCATATATATGATCAAGGTGTTCTGTGTGATCTGTTTTTTCAGCGGCAATTTCTTGTGATGTCAAATTCTTGGCAAAGCTGACTGTTTTAATGTTTACTTTGTCTCGTAAATTTACAATTCCAGAAAAATGATCATGATCATAGTTGGTAAGAGTTAAGTTGCTGAGATTATTATTGTGGATCCAATTGTTTTTGGTTAGCCATTCTATTGGATGGAAATTATCTTGATGACCACAATCAATCATCATTCCATATTCTGGGTTAGAGTGAGGGTAGACAAAAATACTTTGCCCCATACCCACATCAAAAATAAATATATCTGTTTGCATTTCTTTAATAAAGATCCGACGGAAGTACCGCAACCACTACCCCTTGGATCGTACAATTATTTGTTAATATGATTGGCTTATGGCTTTTGTCTTTGGATTTAGGTCTAAGAATTACAACACCATTACCTTTCTCTAGAATCTTCACAGTTGCCTCATCGTTGATAAGAGCAACTACTTTTTGTCCATTGTCTGCAGTGTCCTGCTGTCGCACTAAGAGTAAATCACTGTCATTTATTCCTGCATCATTCATCGACGTTCCTTTTGCACGAAGAATAAAATACTTTGATCCTGTTTTTGCTAGTGCTGTCGATACAGGTATAAGCGTCTCAATGTTTTCTTCCGCAAAAATAGGCATACCACAGGCTACTGACCCCACCAAGGGGACATTAATCGTACTTATCGATTGTGTAGAATGCATACCCACAAGTTTCAATGTTCTCCCTTCTTTCTTTATCATCTTTGCTTCAATCAAACGATCTACCACAAGACTTGCTGATCGAGGAGATTTACCACCAGTTATTTCATTTATTTCACTAAGAGTTGGACTCTTCCCATAATGGATAATCTTGTTGCGGATAAGGGCAAATGCTTTCTTGTCTTTGTCACTAAGGTTATTTGGTATCATGGTATAATTCAGTATAAATAACTATATACTTTTTTGCAAGTCTTTGTT
>CAZNVC010000008.1:0-31721 GCA_964576685.1 uncultured Candidatus Saccharibacteria bacterium | reverse complement strand
ATTTAATAGAGTGTGACAAAAGAAAAACAAAAAATGCACAATTTGTGTAATGTATATTTCGAAGCGTCACTCCAGCTCCAGTTTTATTTATTTGAAATCTACATTTCAAAAATAAAACTGGAGCTGGATAGCTTCGTATTGCTTTGACAAAGTGACTACTATAACCACTTACTGTTATCAGCAAGAAGTAGCCCCTATTCTATAGGAAAGATAAAGTAAAGTCAAGGAAATTATCAAGCTTGTAGCCATTAGCCTGTAGCTCGTGGATAGAAATCTTAAAAAGCTGAAAATACATACAAAAAATGGCACTCTCTGCGGCACTTTTGTATGTAGTTGGTTACGAGTTACCTACTACAAGCTTCTCAAAAAAACCAAGACTTATACACATTTAACAACGTAAGGAATATCCTATATACTAAAAATTGTATGAATATCAATCCCATTCCAATTATCGCAATTGATGGGACATCATCTTCGGGGAAAGGAACAATAGCGAGTCTTCTCGCAAAACATCTTGGATATAATTATCTCAACTCGGGTGCCCTGTATCGTCTTTCGGCACACCTTGCTATTGTTCATGGTATTGATATTAACAACCACACCGATCAAAACCTCAACCAAGTAGTAACTCTCATTCAAGAAGAAAGTAAGCACGTCGAATTCATCGACAAGCAAGTCATTTATAAAGGCCAGGATATCTGGCCTTTACTTTCGTCACAAGAGGCGGGGAATAATGCGGCCCTCATTAGCTTCTACCCACCTCTTCGCTATGCAATACGTGAGTTTCAGAGATCAAGAATCATTGCTCCTGGACTTGTAGCGGAAGGACGCGATATGGGAACAGCAGTGTTCGTTGATGCAAAGGTAAAAATTTATCTTGATGCATCTGTTGAAGCACGAGCACAAAGACGCCTCAAGGATGAAGAAAGGAGAAATTCTGGAAAGACCTACGAAATGCTTTGTGAAGAACTACGAAGGAGAGATGAAACCGACAAAGGACATGCTGTTGGAGCTCTTAAACTCGCCCCTGACGCATTCTTTATTGATACAAGTAACATAACAATACAAGAGGTGTTACAGGAATGCATCGAGTGGTGTGAAGAGAGAGGAGTAAAGAAGGGTAACTAGTTACTAGGGATTTGTTATTGGGAGAATTGTATAAAATACAAGCGCGACCTTCGGTCGCGCTTGTATTATGCATCTTCCCCTATGCACGTTTCTTTGAAATCATTGAAGTTACCACAAGAAGAATGAGAAACGATGAAAGCACGAAGGACATCAGTGGAAATGTCACGAACCCATATTCAATAAATGATGGCTTCGAACAATCAACTGCAAAAGGTGCAGTTGAGCAAGGTTTCATGAGATCGAATCCGATTTGAAGCATGTGATGATAGACTCCGATACTAAACCCAACACAAGACAAGATAAGTGCATACGGAAGGACTGAACGATCGTGTTTGTACCACGCATATGCAAACAAAAAAGCTTGCGGATACAAAAATATTCTTTGATACCAACAGAGATCACATGGCGCATAATGAAGGACTTCTGAATAAAAAAGTGAAAGTGACATCCCGAAAAAAGACCCAAAGAAACCCAGCGGCAGGATAAAGCGCGACACAGTCTGGATGAAAGAGTTTTCTTTTTTCTGATAGAACATTGCCACAAGATAAAGAGCCCACACAATTGCAATAATTCCACCAACAATTGCCCCTAACGCCAAAAAATGAGTGAGTGGCCCTGCGTAACTTGGATGTGTCTCCATAATAGAGAAAAGTATACCATGGGGTAGCCATGAGCCTGTAGCCTTTAGAATATAGCCACCCTCTATACAATACGAAGCGCGACCACTTCGTGGTCGCGCTTCGTATTTGTATTTAGTATTTACCAATAACGAATTACGAATAACTAATTACCAGTTTCTACTTCTTTTTCTTCCCCCCTTTCTCTTCCTCAACAAAATAAGTAAGTGCAGGAGATGCAACGAAGATTGAAGAATACGTTCCCACTATCATTCCCACAGTCAGTGTGAGCGCGAAGAACTTTGTTGATTCTGGACCAATAAAGTAAAGCGCAAGAAGTGAAATAATAACCGTCACAGACGTGTTGATTGATCGGGTAAATGTCTGAAGAAGACTTTCCCCTACCACATCATCAAATGGTCGCTTATGTCCGTAAGTCTTCAAGTTCTCACGGATTCTGTCAAACACCACAATCTTATCTGAGATAGTCACCGCCATCACTGTAAGAAGTGCAACGATAAAGAGTGTATCAATTTCTGCTCCATACTTCGCTGAGAGGTAGGCGTAGACTCCGGTTGGAATAATAATATCGTGGATAATAGTCACCATGGCAACCACGCCATACTTCCAAGAAGCTACCGGCACCGAGACTTCACGGAATGCAAAAGCGATAAATGAAAGTATTGCAATCGCTACAACAATAATCGCTATCATCGCCTTTTGGGTCATTTCTCTTCCCATGCTTGGACCAACGGTGTTTACCTGTGTTTCAACATATGGATGTGATGTCTTGTTAAGAAGTGTACTTATGGTTGCCACTGTCTCTTCGTATGATTTCTTTGAAATAAACTTATAGGAAGTAGCTCCGGTTGCGAACACTTTTATTCCCTTTTCTTCAAAAGGTCCTTGATCAATCGACGAAGGTGCAGTGCTTGTTGCATAACTAATTTCTACAACCGTTCCTCCGGTAAAGTCGATTCCTTTCTTGATTCCAAAATGACTCACAAGCAAGATACTTCCAACCACCATCGCGACTGCTATTCCGATAAACAATGATTTGTATTTAACGATAAACATATATGTTTAGAGACTACTTAGTAAAACCAGATCCAAACAGGAAGCGACCAACCTTCCCTGCTTTTTCAATCACAATTGCCCGAAGGAACACTCGTGTCACAATCTGTGCAGAGAAAAGTGAAACAACTGCTCCAAGGAAGAATGTGAAGGAGAACCCTTTCACAATTGATGTTCCTAACCAGAAGAGGATTATCGATACAATGATAGCTGCAATATGTGAGTCACGAATCGATGTCCATGCGCGGACGAATCCAGTCTCCACTCCTTCCTTGATTCCTTTGCCACGATTGATTTCTTCTTTCATTCTTTCAAACGTAAGCACGTTAGCGTCCACCGCAAGTCCAAGCGAGATAATAAGTCCTGCAATACCTGAAGCGGTAAGGGTTACAGGAATAAGCTTAAAGAGTGTGAGCATAATAGCGAGGTACGAGACGAGTGCAAGAGAAGCCATAACGCCTGGGAGACGATACCAGAGGATCATGAAGAGTGCGATGAGCGCGAACCCAACTGCGGCTGATTTCTTTCCTGAGTCAATTGCCTTCACGCCAAGCGCAGGCTGAACCACGGTCTTTCCTACAAGAGAAATAGGTACTGGAAGTGCTCCTGAGTTGAGACGCCCTACCATGGTGCGTGCTTCCTGTACACTAAACGAACCTGTAATCACTGCCTTTCCAAGGGTAATTTCTTCATTCACAGTAGGTGAAGAAATTGGCACGCCATCGAGGAAGATAGAAACTTGCTTACCGATATTATTCTTAGTAATCTCAGCGAAAAGTTTCGCACCCGTATCATCGAAAGTGAGTTCCACCATTGGACGATTGGTCGTCTTGTCGAACACAAGTGCTGCCTTCTTGAGATATGTCCCCGTGAGTTCTGTTCTTTCATAACTATTGATAAGGTCATACATTGTCGATGACGCAGTAAGAGGAGCTGCATCTTTCTTCTGTGTACGGAACTCAAGCACAGGCGTCTCACCGATAAGCTTAGCTGCTTGATCAATATCAGCAACACCAGGGAGTTCCACGACAAGTCGCCATTCATTAGCGAGACGACTATATGAGGTGTTCACCGTTGGTTCACGAACTCCGAAGAGATTCACGCGACGCTCTATCACGTCACGAAGCGCATCCACACTGTCGTTCACATTCGCATCCTTTGGAAGAGAATGTGTATCAATTGAATATGTAAGTGCCGCCCCTCCTGCAAGATCAAGCCCAAGCACGAAATCCTTTTTAAATCCACCTTTAAGGAGAGTGTCTCCTTTCCATAGCCATGCACCCAGCACAAGAATAATCACAATCACCCAAAACGCTTTAATTTTCTGCTTCATAATTTTGGTATTTTAGCACAAAAAGCATAAGAGAGCGACCGTAACAAAACTCATAATTTAGGCTAGGCGACTATCAAATTTTATGTTCTTATTTTTTGAATTAACGCTTTTACAAAATCACTCCTAAAAATATTTAAGTTTTAATTTTCTTTTCGAGATTTCTTAGAAAAAAATTTATTCTCGATAGGAGTAAATATTTTTCAACCTTGATAATTTTAAGTAGGATTAATTTTAAAAGGGAATAATACTCATAATAACCGAAAATTGTTTTAAAAAAGTATTTCATAATTTTTTTATCTGGCCATGAATTTAAGTTAATTCCAGAAAAATAAATATCGAGAGCTCTGTCCAAGAGTCTTTTAGTGGTGATTTTTTCTTCTAGAATATTTTTATTTATAAAAAAATCAGGCATCATAATAAAATCATTAGAAGTAAGAAGGTGGCACTGAATTAGAAATGAGATTAGACCCTCAAAAGAAGAAAAGTTCTGTCGAAAAAAGCCATTTTTTAACAAAACTTCACCATCTACCACAACTGCACTTTTTTCAATCACACTAACCTCCTCATAGGAAGTAGAAACTAGTGTATATTTTGAAAAATTATTTAGGTTAAGAATTTCTTTTTTTAGCAAGCGAAATAACTTACCTATTTTGTCATTTTGACCAAAAAACGTATTTTCTGCAAAAAAAATCATATCTTTTTTGCAAGACAGCTTCAGATTTAACATAACGTCCACATCCTCAACAATAACGTTAGGTTTTACAAAAAGCACCAAATCAGATTTAATGAGCGAGAAGAGTGTATGGGAAACTTTCTCGTGTAACTCCTCAAAGAAGATCACTTTGTCGGGAAAATAATTTTTAACCTTGACTGCACACAAAGAGTCCTTTGCTAGACCTGAAACGTAAATACTTTTTATATTTTTCTCATGAAGCGCAGAGAAGATGGTTGCAAGCACATTCTCTTCGCTCAAAAGCTGGGAGCAATATACCCACATGATTAGATCACTTTTTACAAATTGCGGAGTATTGGTATTCTGATAATCAATAATTTCCCTATACCGCCTGTTTGGATAGGTTAAATATGCATGATGTAAGATACCTTGCACATGATTCCTTGGAGAATTATAAATATCTAGAATAATATCCCGTGCTGCTTCTGAAGATTTTCCATCAGTACGTTCAAAGTATTCTGAAACGATTTGCTGTCTCATTTTTCTAAAATGTTTATCTGTCTCTTCTATATTTTTTAAAATAAGGGGTAATTCTTTTTGTCCTTTGATGGTAAGAACTAGTTTTTTCTCTTTTATTTCTTGTTCAAGACTTTTAGAATAAGTAAGTGCGCCGTTTATCCCTCGTTGTGTAATACGTAAAATTTTATGTGCTGAATCTAGAAAATTTTTATCCAAAAAATCACAAACAACGATTGGTTTATTAACTTGCATTGCGTCAAAAATAGCACTGGAATTATCACTGATAACAACATCAGAAATATGCATGAGCTCAATAATATCCCAACTGTCATCGGCAAAAAAAATTGCGCTATTTGTTTTATACCGCTCCACAATCTCCTTATCTTCCCTTAATGTCAAATAATGTGGTTTAAAAATTATATTGTAGTCATTTGATAATTCACTCATAACAGAGAACAGATCGTGTACTGAACTTAAGTCACCATGTGTTGGAGAGTAAATAACTATTTTTTTTGTTTTATCTTTAAAAAATAAATTAATATTTTCTTGAGTTGCCGAATCGATAGTGCCATTATAAAAATTATCAAGTCGAGGGTTACCAATTGCTATTGATTTTGTTAGTAAACTAAAATAACCTTGATCTTTTTTGCCGTATGCTAAAATAACATCGAAAATAGCTCGAGTAGGTCTTAAAAAAGTAAGTTCTTTTGCAATACCATATGTTGTGTTTATCTTTTTTATATGTACTGTTTCCTTTTTTAAAAGACATCCAACTTCCCAACAAGAGACAAAGACTTCTACATCTTTGAAAAAATCTTTCAAATAGCTACTATTTAGATAATCAACGGCCTCCAAAACCCTGAAATTAACAGAATTTTGTGTAAGCAACGATATTATATTATTTTTAACCTCTTCATCCTGTAACTGGACATGCGCCCCTAGATCAACAATAACCTCTCTCATTTCTTCTGGAATCTGAAAGTAGATGTTCTTATATATAAACCACTGGTATGGATAATAAACAATAAATGATATTTTTTTCATGGGTGTAATAGTTTCTTAAAAATACCAATATCATGTTTGTGGGTCAGTTTGATATTTTCTCTCATACCAACAACATAACTTATTTTCTTCTTGCAATACTCCATCAGCTGAGCGTTTTCCATCCCCTTTCCGTTCTTATTCTGAAAACAATCAAATAGAACTTTAAAACGGTAAATATGTGGTGTTTGGATACTTACAACCTTTTTTCTATCAAGATATTTATTGTTACCGAACGACTCTTTGAAAGAAATAATAGAATCACTTATCGGTAGATACGGTACGACGCCATCACTATTTTCTGAAAGAATCGTACTATATAAATTCATAAAAAGTTTACGGTTAATGATCGGCCTGACCCCATCATGTATATACATATATGTAACCCCTTTGTCTTTTATATTTTTTAAAAAATCAATACCAATTTTTGTGCTTTCGTATCGAGTCTCTCCCCCCGCAAGAACAACGACTTCCTTTTTATTCTTATAATGGTTTGCAGTCAAAGAAAGTTTATTTTTTGGTACAACAACAATAATGAGTTTTGAAATTTTAAAACTAAGTAGCGTATCTATCGTCCTAAAAAGGATTGTCTCTCCATGTATTTTTGAAAACTGTTTAACCCCACCAAACCGCTCTCCCTTTCCTCCCGCTAGTACAATAGTTGCAATGTCAGAGATTTTCATACTCTTAAAAAACTCCACCGTCTATGTTAATTGATTGCCCTGTAATATATGAGGAGTCATCTGAAGCTAAGAATACTGCAAGCTCAGCAACTTCTTCTGGTTGACCTAATCGATTAAGTAAAATAGACTTTTTCCTTTCTTGTTCTCCCATTGTTGAGTTTCGTACATATTGGGTAGTTTTTATATAACCCGGGCAAATAGCATTAACCCTAACCATCGGAGCAAATTCAGCAGCAAGGGATTTCACAGCACCATATATCGCTGATTTAGAGCTACTATATGCAATTCTTCTTTTAGATCCAATTCTTCCAGTAATTGAACTAAAAAGAATTATAGAGGAGTTTTTTTGTAGTTTTTTCTTAAGTAGTGATAATATTTTTATCTGATTAATGATATTAGTGTAAAATATCGAATCAACATCTTGATCAAAGGAGTCTAGTGTTACTGTTTTATTTTTTGCAGCACAGATCACAATAGCATTAATTTCGGGTATTTTTTTTATGAAAGATTCTATTTCAAGAGCATTGGTGATGTCAAAGTACAACCACTTAATAGATGTCTCCTTTTTTATTATTTTTGTATTGGAAAAATAAGTTGCAACGACGTTCCACCCCTTTTTTTCAAAAAGTTTTACTGAAGCAAACCCAATACCTGAAGATCCCCCTATAATTAGGACAGTTTTCATTGGTTTATATCAGTACCATTATACACTGGCATCATAAAATATAGTACGTACGCACAAAAGTGCCCATAAAATAAAGAAGTTTGTTGAGGTTATTCTAGAATTTGCTTGAAATATAAATAAGAACTTCTTTGTTAATAAAAATCAAATTGAGCACAATATGGAAATAAATCATTACATGGAACCATCTCACATCTTTTATTTTTACAAGTGACAAGATAAATAACAGCACGATTTCATATTTTATAAAAAAATAATCTGTTTGCTTTATAAAAATAAATTGTGAAAATAGACTGAAGCTCCAAATAATAAAACATACTCCGAGGGCTACATCTCTGCCAAAAAATCTAGGAATAGTAGCAACTTTACCGACAGTGTCAGATTTTATATCACGAATATCCCAAAGAATCTCATAAATAAGATGAAATGCAAACATAGAAATACTTCTAAAAAAAAGAACAAGAGTCATTGGTTTGAATAATAGTACCCCACACATTGTACCTATATATTTTGACCCTGAAGCAAAAATATTTTTAATTACAAAATAATTTTTAAGAGGATATCTAAAAAATGTTTTAAGGCTATAAAAAATTCCAAATACTATTCCCAAAAATACAGGAAATATATAAACTATGTTTTTAATCATCAATGACAAGCCAATAAAAAGAAAAAAGAAGGAGAAAAGGAGATATATCCTTCTCGGAACCTTTATTAACCCTTTATCGACAATCACATCATAAGAATAGTCCGTATACCTGTTCAAGAGATAAGCAAAGCCCCCTATGCACATTGCCACAAGCCCATATTCAACAGATATTTCTGCGGAAATTCTTGATGAATACAGAAACCAAGAAACCACAAGGAAATAATTAAAAAGGACATGTAACCGTAAGTCATTTATTACATCGAAGATATTCAATAGTGGACGGACAATTTTTCTCATATCATATTCTCCAAGAATATCACTAAAACAACTTATGCGCCTTCAAATACAACAAAACACTTCAAAATTTCTCCCAAACTTTTTTTAGTAAGACTACTTAAAATCTGACTCTTTCCAACCATTGTACATAAGCCAGGACTTAAACTCAGGGACCTTTTTAGCTAGACGAAGAGTATTTCGCTTACTGTAGATATCCATATTGCTGTCACCAATATTTTTTGGCTTTGGCTCCATCTTAGAATTAATAATTTTATAAATAATACTTGTCTGCGAAACTTTTTTACCATTTACATTAAAATCAAGAATTGGGAAAAGTGCCACCCTTATTTCTTGTGGAGTACTTGATGCAAGGATGGCAAGAGTAGACGCATTAAGAAGCGAAGTGAACAAAATGAGCTCTGGCACATTCTTATGAGCATATTCTGTAGTGAAAGCAAAAACCTCTCTGCTATTCTTGAAAGAATCAGGTAAAGTTGATGCTGGCATATTAACAGCCACTAGAAGGGCTTCAAGGTAACGCGTTGCTGCTGCATATTGATTAAGTCCTACCAAAATATCCCGAGGAGTGACATCGTTCGACGTCATCTTGCCTTTAAGTATATCTGCTACATCGCTCTGGGCGATTTGTAAGAACTTACCAGCTTTTAATGCATCTCTTTTCGCAAATTTTGAACGCTCCTTCCCTTCTTTTGCATTCATCTCCTTTGCAATAGTGACATTATAATAAGCCATTTTTGCATATTGATTGGCAAGCGTACTGACCGCAGCAACATCGGTGTACCCATGATTATAGAGTACTTCAACATATGCCAAGTAAGCATAGTAGGATGTATCCGTAAATGTTGGAGGAAGTGTTTTATTCTTTATTGACTCGAAGGTTTTAGGGAAAAAGACCGTAGCTTCTTTGTTCAAAAAAGCTAACTCAGGGTGACTATTGATGTAGTTATATATTTCGTAGATATTTCCACCATTATCAAAGAATCTGTGAGTAACAAAATAAGCGTCAGATTTAGTATATTTGTCATTTACTCCATTCTTAACGTCTTCCAAAAAAGCCGTCTGTAGTGGAACCGGATCATTTTTTAAAATTCCTGAATAAAAGGCATTGTAACTATCTATATCTTTCTTTTGAGCTGCCTTATTTTGCGAGACCGTCATCATTCTTGTTCCTCCGATATACCCAATAATAGCAATAGCAACCACACCTAAAAAAATAGTACCGACTTTAGTATAAGGACTTCTTTCGCTTGGTATAGAAGACACACCTTTTTCAATAATCGGGAGTACCCCGTCATACAATTTCAAGCTTTTTATCTCATCTAACAAAAACCATTTCACCTCATCGAATTCATCTTTATTAACAAGATAGAGGGGGGTGTGGCCAGTCTCTGCAAGATAGTAAGAAACTATTTCCTTATTTTTCTCAGCAGAAATCTCATGTTCATACTCACCGAGTGTTTTCTTAATAGAAAGCTTAACACTAAGGATATCTTTTACACGCTCACAAATTTTTTCTTTCTGTGATGATATACTAGTAGACAAATCTACTGAAACGCGAGGCAACACCCAGTATTCAGAATGTTCACGAACAAGACCAACGTACACCCTCTCATTTTGGATACTATAAATGACGGCGCCGACTGAATGTTCTTTTTGAGAAATTTTTACCCCTTCTTCTTTTTCTATCATAGTAAGAAAAATCAATAATCCCCACCCGCACTACTATCACCCCCTGAACAACCACCACTATCCCCCATCCAAGTACATGTTGGGCAAGCATCAGCATACACAGGAGAAGCAAGAGAAGACATAATAAGAGACTCGTCTCTAGAATAACTTGATCTTATATGAGCGCCCACCACTCCTGCAAGACTAGTAATAATGATACCAATCAAAAACAGGGTTCTTTTTTTCGCTTTCTGAATCATATCCCAAGTATACACTACACAATCTTAAAGGCCTGTCTCAAGTTATACACAGGCATTACATATTTAACCTCTTTGACCCTTTTATTTTATTTAAGAGAACATGTGGGGATCGTGATTAAGGTTCCATTCTTTCACGCCTTTAGATTTCGCAAACTCATGCAGTCTATCACTGTCAAAAGTGCCATATCCCTCAAAAAGATAAAGTGGGAATGCTTTAGGAATAAAAACTTGCACAACATAAAAGCCAAGTTTTTCTTGAATTGGATGCTTTGGATAATATACCACCGGATAATACTCTTCTCCATATTTCTTAAGAATATCAATACATACTTTTATTTTTTCTTTTGAGGTCTTCTCTTGTGGTAAATCATTTTTAGAAACCTCCTCAAAGGAGACCACCTTTCCAGAAATAAACCATTCAAACTTTTTCACCATATCATCCCCTCTCCAGTAAAGTTGACGAGCAACCTTTTCGAGATTAGAAATGAAGGGTTCTACAATCTTATCGATTCCCTCCAAATCTTCAAAATTTTCTGGGTAATAAAACATTTCAATCCCAACAACGATTTCTTTTAGTGCGCTTGCTACAGCTTCCTCAAAAGTAAGCGCAGTTGCACTACTCACCACTACTTGCGGTACAATTGCTTGCCTATTAATTGCTACCACAAAGGCAGTTGGGATGGAGAGGGAAGTAATGTCGGTGATGTAGATAGTGATACCAAGAGATTCAAATTCAAAAATTCTTTCTTGAAGAGATCCTGGTAATGTATCGTTGGCAATTCTTCGAGGAATCGTTTTGGTAAGCCAGTGAACAAGGAAACCATCACGTTGCACAACCTCCAAAAGACCACGTAGGACGGCCGTATCTCTATCAAAAAACCCAGCAGAGCCACTTGTTGTTGCATGAAGAAACAATTCTTTAAGGTAGCGCCTCTCTTTAAACCATGAGGTAAGTTGTCGTGGGATGAACACTTCCCCCCTTGTTACTAAATTTTCCCCACGCACCCAATTTATTTTTGTTGCTACATTATAATTAAGTTCCTTGTATTTCTTTTTTTGCACCTCAAGCATCCTATGATGACGAGGGGGATAGAGCACTTGTTTGTGCCTCTTCATAAGTACTTCAGGAGACTCAACTATACTAACAGGTGTCATATCACACACTCCTGTCACCATTCGTTCAAGTGTTTCACCAATTGCGGTCGAAAGCGCGGTAGCTCTATCCTTTGCAACCCCTTGCCCAATAATTGGAATAGTGCGACCATTAATTACCATATCTCTTCTTAAATGAAAAGCGTAATACCCTCGACAATGAAGATCTTTTTCTGCTAGATTGTCAAAAAAATGATGCTTTCTCAAATAACCAAGAAGTAATGCATATGAAGGACTCACGACTTCCTGATATTCAAGATAGAGACGAGGAGAAAACCAAGAAAATCTAACCACAAAAGAAAGGAATTTGAGCTGTATCTTGTCAGTAAGACTAAGTGGTAACTTCCAAGGACCGTATTTCTTCATAGCAAAAATATCCGTAAGATATTCTTCAAGAAGAATATAACCAGGAGTGTCGAAAAACTGAGAAATAGATGATTTCATACTTTTAGAAGAAAAGTGAATATATCGCCCCCTCATATCGAGAATTAAGTCCAATGAGCTGTTCAAGAACCTTTTCACTACTCCCTCCTATTGGAATTAGTGCAATTTCTTTTTCTGTTGCTGCAAGCAACATGTTCTGGGCAACATGACCAGCTTCAAGAAGAATATATCTGTACCCACGGCTTCCATACTTTCTCACAGTTCTATCAAAAACTGCTGAAATACAAATGACACCGTGGGCATCAGAGACGGAGGGCTGATCGGTGAGAATATTTCGCAGTGTCTCTGGAACATGTTCCTTAAACATTGGTTCAAGGGCATGTGAACTAATATTGTAGTGATACACACCCCCACAACATTCACCCACTTGCTTAAAGAACACTACATACAGCTCAAGAGGATATCTCTGTCCTGCGGAAGGGACGGCTCTGTTTTCCTTTCGACCACTTATTTCATCTATTGACTGTAGACCATAGCCACAGCGAAGCAAATAGGAAATAATCTCTAAGGTAATATTATTTTTATTAACACGCTGACCAGAAATTCTTCGATTTTTTGTTATATCCCACACGATGCCATCAGTTTTCTCCAATAAAATTGGTGAAAAAAGATTGTAATATTTATACTCGACTGTCTTCCATGAGTCTGGCCACTCATTCATATCATCAGGAATAGGCGTTTTCCCCTCCTCTATTCTGTCATTAGTTTTATTATGAAAAAATTTATAGAGAAAAACAGACATAGTGCATCAAGTATACACCAATAGCATTAATCATTTACTTGTCTTAATTTATAGAGCTCACCAGTATGAGTTGCTACATAAAGAACCCTACTTTTGTCAGAATCATATTCAATGCCAACACGATTCACTATACGCTCAGTCAACTGGATAGTAGTAATACTCTTCCCTGTAATACTGTCTAACTCGTATAGTCTCCCATCGTTACTTCCTATAAAAACACTTTCTTTGTCAACAATAGGACTTGCAAATATTCTTCCAAACGTCTCTGATGTCCAAACTGTTTCTTTGGTTCTTAGGTTAAAGCAATAGACAAGCTTATCAAGTGACCCAATAATAATAGTATCCCCCACAAGCACAGGAGTGGAATAAAAACCAAACCGCGCTTCAAAGCGATGGTATACACTTCCATCCTTCACATGGAGAGCATACACACCACCATCCATGCCGGCGATAATCACTAGATTACGAGCATCATCAAAGACTGCACCATACTTCACCTCGCCTTTCGTCTTAAATTTCCAGAGAACCTCTCCATTCTTAGCATTAAATGCATAGATATAGTTATCATTGCACCCACAGACAACAATAGTATGCTTCTTGTTGTATACAGGTGATGCATGGGTAAGCCCGGTCATCTGATAATTTTTCCATACCGCTTTACCACTTGCGATATCAACCGCAACAACCCCACCATGTTTATTAATCAACCCAAATTCAAGTCCTACAAAGACAACCCCCTTCCCTTCATCAACGCACGGTGATGACCCTATCCAGTCTGCATCAGTAAAGACCCATACCCGTTTACCGGTGAACCTATTGAGACAATAAAAATTACCATCATACGCCCCGAACATCACCACATCTTTATACACCACGGGAGTGGAAAAAATACGCTTCCCTTCAGCACCAAACAGTACCTTGTATGTCCATACAACAGAACCGTCATGCTTGGAAATGCAGTAGAATGTGCCATCATCGACCCCTATATAGACATACTCATCTTTAAGAACGGGACCTGATTTCGGCACCACAAGGTAAAGATTCGGTTTCTTGGTAAGAGTTACTTTGTAATCAATAGTGTAGCGAGATTGGGCAGTTTTCTGCTCCTCCTCAATTTTATTTTTTACTGGAAGCACGTTACTGAAATCATTTAATTCGAAGATACTTACTATGTTTATCCCTTTATCAATCAGATCTTGGTATGCAGATATGTCACGAAAACGAAGACATACAAAAACCGCGGATACCGTGTATCCTCTTTCTTCAAGAATAGCTATTTGTTTTTTTACAGTACGCCCTTTATTCAGAATGTCATCCACAAGAATAATGGGTACACTTGGATCAATTTCGCCTTCTGTAAGATTTGCAAGGTCACTTTTTTTACGCGACTTGCGAATATAAAAACTTTGAACTTGAGTATCTTCTGGAGCGTAAAGGGAAACACCTGTAATAAGTGGTATAGCACCAGATTCCATTCCACCTATTTGAATTTTTTTCTCATTACTAAACACCTCCCAGAAACAGCCTGCGTACTCTTTGAGAAACACACGGGAGAGAGCTTGGCTTTTAAAATCAAATATCCATTGTATTTCTTTGCCCTGAGAATTTAAGGAAACCTCTCGGATTGCCTCATTCTTATACACATTGTTTGTAATGATCTCAAAAAGTGTCAGCGACTTAATCATACAGCAATAATATCACGACCGATATAAATCATAGACTATGAGGTATACTACCCTATACTATACATACCATGCACTCAAAAGTGATTGATTTTTCCCACAATGTACGCAATCTAAAAAGAAGATTGCGAAAAAAATACATAACACTATTTTTCTCTACTGTTGTTGGGGTGGTATTTCTTTACAGCTTACCGTCAATCGCGTTTCAAACGGGTAATCTTTTCTTTGGCGGGATAAAGCCTCTTTACAATCTCCAACTTGCGCATTACGCTTTTCAGATAGCAACACATCCAATTCTACAGAAACTTCCCCCACGGTATGCTCATTATCAACTTTCCCGTACCTATTTCATCAAAGGGGAAAATATGAGAGCATTGGATGAAATAAAAAAAGAGCTTGAGCTATATCCTGAAGACACTACTGCCTATTATGTATTGGGACTTGTGTATGGATTCACCGGGCGTAGTCATGAGGGGATAGAAGCCTTCTCAAAATATATAGACGCTAACCCTCGCACTTGGGCAGCGCGCAACGATAAGGCGTGGCTACAGTTTAGAGTAGGTGACTTCGAAGGAGCTCTGGCAACAATAGAGCCTATAGTTACACAGTTTCCATATACTCCATGGGTACAAAATACCTATTGTTCACTCCTCATCAACACAGCACGCTACACGGAAGCAAAAAAGGTTTGCGTTCACGCAAAGGAACTTATTGATGCAATGACTGAAAAAGACTGGGGTCACGCCTACCCTGGGAACGATCCACGTATCTACGGGGAAGGCCTCGAAGCCATGAAGGGGTCTATCAATGAGAATCTGAAAATACTTGAGAAGAGAAAATAGACAAAAGACAGCTTCGCTAACAGAGCACAGATAACAGACACGGCAAGCGTGTGATGCCTTCGGCATCACACGTCTGTTATCTGTGCTCTATCATATATCATCTGTTATCCGTCACATGTGTACAACAAATTCTCTCCGCACTCTAGAGATGGTATCATGAGAATATACACATAAACATATGAAATCTCATCTCTTTCGTAACAAAACTTTGAAGAGTAGCACACTTGTTGTTATTTCTTTTGTAGCTCTTTTCTTCATAACACGAGGAACCGTACCACACGCATCTGAACTTAGCTACACAGACCACTCCATCTTAGGTGACGATGCAGGCTCAGTAGCTCCAGCAAGTTGTGATATGACTAACTTCCCAAACAATAACTGGCAAGGATATTCGTGTGTTGATGCTTACACATGTATGTATGAGGACCCAATAGGGTCTGGTAATTGGTGGCACTCCGGAGATCATTATGTTAATGACTGTACAACAGGTTGCCCTGGTGATCCAGCACATTCATACGACCCTTACTTTGATAAAACTGCAAGTACTTGCCCGCCAATTAATACTCCTTCTGTACAACTCCAGTTTCAATAAATTTTAGAATGATTCTTAGACACGAGTGACTAAAAGTGAAAAACTTGACAAAATAAAGAAAAGAGCGTATAGTGCCTTCCGGAGCCCTCGATCTTTTAGCGCGCACGTGATACGACGTGTGCGTACAACCTCGAGGGCATTTTTCAAATCTTGTTTGACAATCGTGCCAGATGGCACAAGGAGATCGGTCATGAAGACCTTTTACAACGTTCGTGGCCGACTCTTGGCCGTTGTTGCCATTTCTCTCACTGCGGTGATCATCACCGCGTGCGGTGGAGGTGGTGGCACCACTACGGGAGGTTCACCTTCCGCGACTGGCGCAGTGACGAAAGCCGTCAACTGCACCATCCAAGCCAACTCTTCGTCGTGCAACGCGACGGTGGAGTGGACGACCGCAAACGCGGTGACGCCGAAGTTGGTTGTCGGAACAACCATGATGGGCAATACCCCGTCTGGCTCCATCTCGGTGACCCTCGGAAACACGACCGCTTCGGTCGCGCTCTACGATGGTGCCGTGGTGCTCGACTCTTCGAAGTCGGTCACTGGCACCTGTGCCTCTGGCACCAGCTGGAATGGCACTGCGTGCGCACCGACGGTCGCCACTTGGTGGCCTCCGACGTTTGTTCCGATGGGCACGAAAGTGTACCTGGACAGCACGAAGGCTCCGGCAGTTGCGGTGGTGAACGCCACCTATCCTGGTCAGACGCAAAGCGGGCTCCTGCCTGCTGCGTGCAAAGTAACCGGTGATGCCTGCTGGCAAGAAGCGGTGCGGAACGGGACGATTAAGTTCATCTCGACAAGCGCCACCGATACGACTGGCAAGCCTGTCGTCTTCGGTTTCTACAAAACCGTATCCACCATCGTAACTCCGGGTGCGATGTTGTACTGCAACAAGCCTTTCTACGCAAACGATGGCACGTACGGCGGTGTCTCTGATGTAGTTGAAAATCACTGCTCCCCAGAAGAAGAAATCTCCTTTGCTGGAAATGCATTGGGGGGGGTTGGATTGTATATCAGAAACGGATCCAGTATCTGTGCACAAAAAAAATTTGACCAAAATTTGGTCGGCTGGCTAGAAACACAAGTAACCTGTCAGTAAACCAGCTGTATTCTTGCGACACTCTTGTTGCATAGAGGCTACAAATCTCGTACGAAACTGTGCGAGATTTTTTTATGTACTTACCTAATACATATATAAACAAATTACTGTTGACAACTCTCACTTTCCTTTTCATAGAAATGATACACTGTAATATGAAAATGAAAAACTTCTTCGCCTTACTTTTTTTTATTGGAGTTATCTCTTTTACTATTACCAATTCTTTTGCTGGAAATACTGTAACAAAAGCTCAAGGTGATCCTGTCGGTGCAGTTTGGACAGTAACTAATTGTGCATCAACTCCCACCGTAACAGCTCCTTTTGAGTGTAATTTCACCCCTCAAAACCCTGGTAGTGGCTCCACCTCTTTACCTCCCGCAAGTGCCAACTGTTCCGCAACAATAAACGCTTGTGGTGCCACTGATATAGCGAACGTAAACGTCACCGCCCCGGTTACTTGTACTAAACCATGGGGAGCAATAGCGGGTCAGAATGATTTTGTGACAGCATACAAGGACCCTGCTGGAGGAACGTGTGATAGTCAGACAATGCAATGCGTTAACCATAATGGTGTTGGGGAATTTACTGATGGATTTGGTACCTATGGCTTTTCTCCAGGATATACCAACCCAACATGCCCCCTCCCTCCTCCTGACTGTGGAGTCACTCCAACACACTTTAGCTGTGCAGTAGGAGTGTCTGGAAGTAATGCTCAGGATGCGTATCAATATACATGGGATTGTAGCTCAGGTACAACAATATCTTGCTCTGAACCAAAAGTACAACCAGAGCCTTCTTGTGGGGTAACTCCAACACACTTTAATTGTGCCGTTGGTGCACCAGGAAGCATGTTGTCTAATGATCCTTATCAATACACGTGGGATTGTACTTCTAATGGGCATACACTAGGGTGCTCTGAACCAAAAGTACAACCAGAGCCTGTGTGTGGAACCGCTCACTACTCATGTAATGTAGGAACTCCTGGAAGTAATAACTCTAGTGATCCTAATCAATATACGTGGGATTGTACTTCTAATGGGCATACACTTGGATGTTCTGAGCCAAAGCCACCTGTGTGTGCCGCAACACATAATAACTGTACTGTAGGAACTCCTGGAGGGGCATCACAGGATTCTTGTCAATACAGTTGGACATGTACTAATGGTTCTGCGGGTTCGGTATCTTGTACTGAATCTACAGGTGCATGTACAGGCCAATGTAGTACTTACGCACAACCACAACCATCAAACCCACTCTCGTGTGTCGTTGGTGCCCCAGGGAATCCAACAAGTGATAATACTAGCTGGTATTGGAATTGTATCGGCTCCTCCTGTAGTGCTCTAAGAACCCCAGAATGTAATCCAACACACTACCTATGTAACGCTGGGACCCCGATCAACACAGGATCGAATGCAACACAATACTGGTGGACATGTACGTTAAATGGTCTTAACTATGGCTGTGCAGAGGTAATCCCTGGCACCACTTGTACCGATGTCCTTGCGGATAACTACGGAGGAGCATTGCCTTGTACCTATGGTGGCTCAACATGTCAGGATATCAATGCAAATAATTACGGAGGACCATTACCATGTACCTACTCTTCTGTTACAGGTTGTACTGATCCAAATGCATCCAACTATAACCCTTCGGCTATTATCGATGACGGCTCATGTGTATATGGACCTATTAACGGTGTGTGTGGTGCGGCACCAGAGACATGTCAGGTTGGAACATATGTTAACCTTCCCGCAGATACAGCACAAAATTATCAATGGAATTGTCTTGGCCTAAACGGAGGAGCAGGGAGTGGAGTGTGTACTTCACCGATAGTGGCAGGAACATGTGACGGTGACCCTGCTCCTTCGAGTCCTCAAACTGTAGTCGCATCAAATGGTGGTAGTGTGTGGGGAAGTGATCCGTTCACAACAGACTCAAGCCTCTCTACGATTGCAGCCTTCCTTGGTGCACCAGTTGGAGGAACGGCCACGCTCTCAATTACAGATCTCGGCTGTGTGAGCTCTTTCTCCGGATCCACCCAACATGGAATAACAACTTCTAGCTATGGCTCATCGTGGATGGGGATGAGTGTTACATGTACAAATGGATGTAATAATTATATCGACCTCATCGCTGGAGGTATCTCTCAGACCACTGCGGTAGCAGGAACTGCTAAAACCTTCTCAGCAAACATCACTAACCAAGGACCTCTTGGGACTGGGGCAGCATTTTATAACTTCATCCAAGTTGCAACTGCTTCTAATGGAGGTGGAACTATAACTGATCTTGCTGCTACACAAATGGGCGCACTCGGAGCAGGTGCAAGCAACTCAACCTCACAGAGTTATACCTTCCCTGCTGCTGGCACCTACTCGATGCGTGCATGTGCTGATAAATCTAATCGAAACAGTTCTGGAACTATCACCGAAAGCAATGAAAATAATAACTGTGGAGCATGGACCACTATCACTGTCTCCCCTGCTGCTTCCGCTTCTGTCACCTCTAACTCATGTACTATTTCTAATAATAATTCTTCATGTACTGCTACAGTAAGCTGGACAAGTAGTAACACTGCAAGTCCTCGCTCAATGCGACAAGATGGTGTGGAATTTGCAACCACAGTAAGTAACGTGGGCACTTCTCGAACTATTCAATATGGCACCACCACCTTTGCGTTCTATCATAATGGCGGTTCCCTTCTCGACACCTCACTCAGTACTGCAACATGTACCGGAGGAACACAATGGAACGGCACTAAGTGTAGTACTCGCTGGGCAAACATCACAGCTCCAGATTGTGCAATAAGTAACGGCTTTTCAAGTTGTCACACGAGTGTTTCATGGACAAGTAACAACACTTCAGCTCCAGTATCTGTACGTAAGGATGGTTCTCCATTTTCCAGCAATGCAAGTAGTCCTGGAACTGACCAGCTCCTTCAGTACGGATCACATGTCTTCACTTTCAGAGACTCACTTGGTCTTCTCGACACTGCAACAGCAACGGCATACTGTGCGCCAGGTACTGCAAAAATTGGAGAGAGTTGTATAAAGGCTCCAGATCTTGTAGCAGGTGCAATTACTCCAATTACTGCCAAAACTGGGGTCTCAGTAACACTGCGAGCGTCAATCACTAACCAAGGAACCGCATCAACTGGCGTTGGGTTCACTAACTTCATCCAAATTGCCACCGCATCAAATGGAGGAGGGAGTCTTTCGGCTTTAGGTGGAACCGGAATGAGCGCTCTCGGTATTGGTGCTAGTTCTAATACTTCAAATAGTAAGACGTTTGCTGCACCAGGAACATACTCAGCACGTGCATGTGCAGATAAAAGTAATGCAGGGAGCCTCGGGGTAATCGATGAACTCGATGAAAATAACAACTGTGGGCCATGGACAGACATCACTGTCACTACCGACTGTACTTCACAAGCAGTAACATGGGGAGGAAGTTGTTCTGGAACTGCAGGAGTAACCTCAAGTGGAAGTACTACGTCAGTTACTGATTCGACTATACCAGACACAGGTACTGCAACGTTCTTATGTACCAATGGAACATTTACCGAACAAGGAGGATCGACCTGTACAGGTGCTCCAGTTGTTACTCTTACCGCTAACCCAACCACTGTTGCTTCTGGTAACACCTCGACACTTACCTGGACAGTAACAGGGCAAGCTTCTTCCTGTTCTATAGATCAAGGAATTGGTTCTGTGTCTGCCTCTGGTGGATCGACAGCAACAGCAGCTATTGTCGCCTCAAAAACCTTTACCCTTACCTGTACCGGACCTGGAGGGACAGGAACAGACTCTGTTACTGTTAATGTAGGCAACTTCCCCGATCTTACCGCAGGACCAGTATCCCCTTCTACTGCCACCGCAGGAGTACAAAAAACTTTCACAGCGCGCATTACTAACCAAGGTAACGCAAGCACTGGTGCATCCTTCTATAACTTTATTCAAATTGCTGCTGGTGCAGGTGGTACCGGCTCCCTAACTGATAAACCTCAAGTTCAAATGGCTACCCTTGCAAGTGGAGCATACGCCTCTACGTCACTCAGCTATACCTTCCCTGCTGCCGGTACCTACTCGATGCGTGCATGTGCTGATAAGTCAGATCACAATGATACTAATGGAACAATTAACGAAGGATCTAGTGAGGGAAACAACTGTGGTGGGTGGACTGACATCGTCGTCTCTTCTGGTAGTGGTTCCTGTCCCGCTGGACAGTACTGGGATGGGAGCTCTTGTTCAGTGTGTTCTCCAAATAATTACTGTACTGGTGGGCCTACCCCTCCTACTCCATGTCCTCCACTTACTTACTCCCCTGCTGGCTCTGATGCAGTAAACGATTGTGTGCCAATGACTGGCACCCTTAATGCCAACCCCCAGTCATGTGCTGTTCCAACAGGAGCAAGTACATGTAACACAACTCTTTCATGGACAACATCAAATCCAGTAGTAACTTCTGCAATAACTCTAGATGGCACAGCAGGTGATCTCTACGTAGGTAATAATAATGCGGGTCAGCTTACCGCAGTGCCATATGAAGTTGATGGATCAGTCGTCTATCGCCTCTACAACAACGCCGCTGAACTAGCAAGCACTTCTGTTGCGGTAACGTGTGCTGCAGGAGTAAATAAATGGGATACCATGGGGAGCGTCTGTGCTAATCCACTTGTTGATTCTGCGGTGGTCAATGGTGACTACTATTCTGACCCAGGCACCATAGACTTTACCTGTATTGACTCAACAGGATATGAGGTGATCTTTGACCCTGCCCTTCAGAATATTAGTATCAAATCAGGTGCTTACGTCGGAGAAACATTAGTTTCCACTAAACAAGGAGCAACAAACTATGGCCCAGGTGACTATAAAGTACTTTGTAAGCATGGAAGTGTTTCAGATTCTCGAATGCTCCAATACCACTTCCCTGCTCCAGGGGCAACAGTCTCTATTGATGCATACCCTAAGACGATTGACTCCGGAGGTAAGTCAACACTAAGCTGGATGGTTTCGTTCCCAACAGGAGCATGTACCCTCACCGCACACGCAGTGTGTGCGAACAACATCTGTACCTCTTCTCAAGAAGCTGCTGCAAATACTATTAATTACATTCTTGCTAACGGAACCATCGACCCTGAAACTCCTGGAGGGCAGGCGGGCACCCGTTCTATCGCAAGCGCAGTGAATACTATAGCCCCTGGTCACACGAACACTGATCATAAAGCCCTTGGAAAGAAAACTCTCACCATAAAATCATCTACCGACTTCACAGTAGACTGTGGTGCAGGGAAAACTGCGACCACTCGAGTTCGTACGGTAAGTAGTAATGAACAATAAAAATACGACTACTAGCTGATAGTACGTAGCTTGTGGTCAGATTAAATACAGAAGAGCGACGCCGTAGGCGTCGCTCTTCTGTATTTATATGTTAACAAATAAAAGCTACCATTTCTTTGTCTGTGTGGTCTGTTTAGGTCTGCGTGTTTCTGCGACAGAGTGTTGTGGTATACTTTTCCTATGTTTAATATCTGGCCGTACCTCCTTAGACTTGCTGTGTCGCTCTATTTTATTTATCCTCATGCACAAGCCCTTGCACTTGGAGTAAAAAAGGCTAAAATGGCCCTTTTTGAGTGCATCAACCAATCTATCCAAGTTTCTGAAAGCATTACCTTTACCATCTGGAACTCTTTCTTTATCTTCCTTGGCATCCTCATCCTCATCTGGCCTCGCCCTATCCTCCCTCTTATTATTGTACTCCTTATTCTTGCATCCCAACTTTATATTAATTTTTCAATGCAAAGTTACACGAGCACCAACATGCTTCTCTTTATTCTCATCCTTGTCACCCTCGCACTTATTATTTACCATTCACGACCACAATTCCGTTAAAAGAGCTTGTAGCTGTTAGCTTGTAGAATGTAGCTAAATACAAATACCTGATTACAATGAGAGACTACAAAAAATTAACTGTCTGGGAAAAATCATACAACTTCGGTATACATCTCTATACTGTAACAAAAACTTTTCCGAAAGAAGAAGTCTATGGTCTGACTTCTCAAATAAGGCGAGCAGCTCTTTCCATTCCTTCCAATATAGCAGAAGGCTCTCGTAGATCAACAGAAAAAGACTTTCGTTCATTCCTCTACATTGCTTATGGTTCTGGCGCAGAACTTGAAGTGCAAATACTCTTTTCAAAAGACCTTGGCTATATTGCAAAAGAAACATGTGACTCTCTGCTCGTAGAGCTTTCCGAGATAATGCGAATGTTAAATGCCCTTATTCAGAAGCTGTCTTAAATACTGATTTTAAGACAGCTACAAGCTAAAGGCTACAGGCTGTTATTATCGTCTTCCAAAAATCCCCCTTGCTGAATATTCCAAAGCATCGCATAGGTTCCGTTATTGTTAAGGAGTGCATCATGGGTACCATCTTCAAGCACTTTTCCATCTTTGAGCACAATGATCCTGTCCATACGACGGATTGTCGAGAGACGGTGTGCGATGATGATGGTAGTCTTTCCTTCCATTAATTTCATAAGCGCATCTTGAATTCTTTCCTCAGAATGAGAATCAAGTGATGAGGTCGCTTCGTCAAGAATGAGGATAGGACTGTTACGCAAAAACGCTCGAGCGATAGCAACACGCTGACGCTCACCACCAGAGAGCCGAATGCCTCGTTCACCAACAAGAGTATTGTACGCTTGTGGGAGATTCTCAATAAATTCATCACAATGAGCAAGCTTCGCCGCACGTATCACTTCTTCATCAGTGGCGTCAGGCTTCCCATAACGCATATTATCAAGAAGACTTCTATGGAAGAGCACAGGATCCTGTGGCACGAGACTGAGTGCGCCACGAAGCGAACGCAAAGAAAGTTCTCGAATATTTTCTCCATCGATTCGAATGACACCTTGATTAACATCGTATTGCCTAAAGAGAAGTTTCACTATTGTTGATTTACCGGCACCTGAAACACCAACAAGAGCAACCTTCTCCCCTGGAAGAATATTAATATTGAGATCATCAATTACTTTTTTGTTGTTAAAAGAAAATCCGACATGTTCAAAAGTAATACCTCCCTTACTGTCGTGCAATACTTTAGGATTTTCTATTTCTACAATGTCATGAGGTTTATACATAATGTCTGCCATTTCTTTTGCATCAGCAAATGACTCGTATACATCACGAACCACTCGAGAAAATGACCACAACCTATCTGCGAGCTGAATAATATACGTTTGTACAAGCACAAACATACTCACACTCATCTGCCCTTTCTGCCACAACTGTATTCCAAAATACATCACGAGGAATTGCACAGCGATGACGAAGAGCGCCTGCACACCATCAATAAGGTTTGAAGACTGCCAAGAAAAGCGCGCATAAAGTGACTGTAAGTCAGTTACTTCTTTATATCGCTTATTTTCAAATGCCTGAGAACGATAGAGCTCGATGGTTTGCTGATTGGTGATAGAGTCCGCAAGTTGAGCAGTTGCTCTCGAATCCTGTGCTGCGCGACTTATATCGTACTTTAACTTCCATTTTGCGAAGGTATAATTCCATCCAACAAAAATAACAATCCATACAAGAATAATAAGTGCAATACCCACATGCTCTCGTGACAAAATAACCATGATAAATGTCACTTGAACAATAATAGGTATTACATCAAAAAGAAATCTGTCTGCTAATCGATCATAGCTCGAAGCAAAACGATTCACTCGTTGCACGAGTGATCCTGTGAAGCTTGTCGTAAAGAACTGGTACGAATGTTCGATGAGATACGCAAATGCTCGTTGACGAAGACGTGCAAGCATTCCTGCTGCAACATATGCGGTAGCAAGAAATGAAATACGCCATCCGAGCCATCCAACACAGCCAAGCAAGGTGAAACCAACAATATACTCGGTAAGCACAGAAGACTGCTCCACAAACGGTTGAGCGCTCACCACGTCGAGAAACTTCTTAAATATAAATGGCTGTAATACTCCTGAAGCAGAGCCAACAATTACACCTACGATACTAAGTGCAACAGATACAGGGAACTGCTTAAGAGATCCAAAGTAAAGGCGTAGCACTCCACGAGCTCCACCTTTTTGTTGTTTCCTCGTGCTCACTGATAATTCACGCACTCGTAACACTCGCAACAGAAATCTGTCGAGTCTTCCTAATTTTGTGTGTTGTAAATTATGTTCTTCCATAAAGTGTTAAATGAAATTTCGCTACGACTTACTTGATAATTAAAAGTCCTCTGACTTTCGCCGGAGGACTTCATAACCCTAACCAATTGGTTAATAAAGACAACTACGGCAACGTCTCTAAAAGCACACCGGAGACAATCGGTGCAGTGACAGTAAGATACTTTGCTCTTTTCATATAGAATATGGTACCATAGCGCCTCTTTTCCTCAAAGACTTCTCTGTGTCGCTATTTTGCTATACTGTGCTTACATGAAAATTTCTTTAGATAGTCCCCTTTCTTCAGTTGGCCGTATTTCGGGAGACCACATGGCAGGACTTACTCGTCTTTCTTTGTGTACTATCCGTGACCTTCTCTATCACTTCCCTACTCGCTACGCGGATATGCGAGAGATAGCAGGCACAAGCACACTGGTAAAAGGGCAACCTGTCACCATCTACGGTGTTATGGAAAAAGTTTCTGTACGTAGAAGTTTCCGTGGTCATGTACCAATGACAGAAGCTCGTATTGCAGATAACACTGGCACCGTGCGTGCGATATGGTTCAACCAAGCGTATATTGGCAAGATGTATCCTGAGGGCACGAGAGTGAAAGTGATGGGAATTGTTCAAGAGGACAGCAAGGGATTTCTTCTCTCTAACCCAAACATTGAAAAAGCATCGGGTGTCATTCCAGAATCGCAAGAAAGTCTCTTCTCACAGGCAGCGGAAGATAGCAGAATGAACGCGGAAGAACGCGGAAAGGATATGGACACTTCATTTCTTACTCCGATATATCCAGAAACAAAAGGAGTGACGTCACTCTACCTCTATACCCTTCTTAAGAAAGCCGTTGCATCACATGTCCTGGAAGAAATCGTAGACCCTATTCCAAAAACTATCCTCAACAAGCTTCATCTTCCAGAACTCAAAGATGCACTTCTCTATATTCATTTTCCAAAAAATGAAGCACTCACCATAGCTGCACGAAAGCGTTTTGCATTTGAAGAAATTTTTTACATGCAGATTAAGCAGTATCGTGAACGAGTCGAAGCTAAGCATTCGCTCGCTTTCCCCATTACGATCTCTAAAAAAGAACTCACAGATTTCATTGCATCATTTCCATTTACACCAACCAATGCACAATTAAGTGCAATTACCTCTATCCTCGAAGACATGAAAAGGAGTGAACCGATGGGGAGACTGCTTGAGGGTGATGTAGGAAGCGGAAAGACCTTTGTTGCAGCAACGGTAGCGTATGCAGTATTACAGAATCGCATTACCCCACACGGACCACGTCTTCAAATAGCATATATGGCACCAACAGAAATACTTGCGAAGCAACACTTCGAGAGTTTCGTGAGCTACTTCAAAGGAACCGATGTCGAGATTGGACTTCTCACCGGAAGTGGGTGCAAAAAATTTCCAAGCAAAACAAATAATGAACCAACAGACATATCACGTGCACAACTTCTTAAGTGGCTCGCTGATGGGAAAATTTCTATTGTTATAGGTACACACGCACTTATTCAGAAGTCAGTTACCTTTGCCAATCTTGCACTCATTATCATAGACGAGCAACATAGATTCGGCGTCCGTCAACGCAAAGCGTTAGCCCGCAAACAGATGCAGACTGAAGCAGACCGCGCAGACGACACCCGTGAAGACTTCTTATACAAAGACCTATCGTACATACTTCGTGGAATCTGTTTTGAAATAAAAAAGGAACTTGGTGTCGGCCATAAAGAAGTTGTGTACCAAAATGCTTTTGAGATTGAATTGCGAAAGCATGGAATTGATTATGTTCGAGAAAAAAAACTTTCTGTAATATACGACAACAAAAAAATTGGGATCTACCAACCTGATTTCATTGTTGATGAAAAAATTATCGTTGAGTTTAAATCAATTAAATTTATTGGAGCAATTGAAAAGAAACAACTTTCGACATATTTAAAAGGAAGTAAGTATAAAGTTGGTTTTCTTATCAACTTTGGCGGTAATGATATTGAAATGGAACGAGTCGTGTATGATAGTGCACGAACAGGTCTGCGAGGCTTGCCTCAGTCTGCAAGGTCTGCGCAGAAGCTTCCGCATTTGTTGTCGATGACCGCTACACCTATTCCCCGCACTTTAGCGCTTACTATTTTTGGTGATCTCGAGCTCACTGTCATAGATGAAGTTCCAAAAGAACGTAAAAAAATTATTACTGAAATTATCAAAGCTAGCAAACGACAAGAAATGTATGAGCATGTACGAGAGGAGCTCCGTGCCGGAAGGCAAGTCTATGTCATCTGCCCACGTATCGATGAGCAAGACGAAGAAGAGCGACAAAAGCGAATATTGAAAAGTGTTAAAGAAGAAGCGGAGCGTTTGTCTGAGGTTATCTTCCCTGAATTCGTGGTTGATATCTTGCATAGCAAAATGAAAAAAGAAGAAAAGGAAGAAGTGATGCAAGACTTTTTGGATAAAAAATCTGATATCTTAGTTGCAACATCAGTTGTGGAAGTTGGTGTAAATGTGCCAAATGCGACAGTGATTATTATTGAACACGCGGACAGATTCGGTCTTGCCCAGCTTCATCAGCTTCGTGGTCGTGTGGGTCGCGCTGAACATCAATCATATTGTTACCTCTTTACCGAGAGCTATGGAGAAACTACCTACAACCGACTTCGAGCACTCGTAAAAGCAAAAAATGGATTTGAACTTGCAGAACAAGACATGATGACGCGCGGTATTGGTACTCTTAACGATGGCAAACAATGGGGGTTGAGTGACCTAGCGATGGAAGCAATTAAGAATCCAAAACTCGTTGAAATAGCTCGTACCGAGGCAAGGACGCTTGTTGATTCTGATCCAGAACTTGTACACCACCCCCTTCTCCTTGAGGTGAGTACCGAAAAAGAGAAGGTGCATATGGAATAATCTGTCTTTTTTTGGTATAGTTTGACCACAGCGCGCATGGTTGCGCTGTTGCTGTATCACGACAGCAAACTGAATTTAAGCTTCATTGGTAGAGCCGTCGTCTTATCAAATGGAACGAATGAAAAATGGTATGAGTACCATCAAACCATTTTGAAACGAGAGAACATGTGCTACGATTAGTATTTTAATAAATGAGTACATTATCAACAAAGTGCGCCTATAGCTCAGTTGGTAGAGCCGTCGTCTTATACACGACTGGTCCTTGGTTCGAGTCCAAGCAGGCGCACTTTGTTTATAAAACCTGAGTGAACGTAAAATACGTCTTAGTATACACGACTGGTCCTGTGATTCCTGGTCCAGCAGGCGCACTTTGAGGATAATGTGTGAAAATAAAAAGGTGGCCATAAGGTCGCCTTTTTATTTTCACAGATATATAACAACTCTATTTTCAATATTGCTAAAAAAATAAATTGATGGTACATTAAAAACCCTCCCCTACAGTAAAAGGTATCGAATTGAGTACAAAAAGTTCTTTAATAAAATTGCCGCCCAAGGAATCACGTGGGTCGCAAAATCCCCCAGCACAAATATCTACGAGTGTTTGGAAGCAACGTCGGGTTACATTGGAACGTCTCCGTAACCTTGCCCAAAAACCAATCACACGACAACCAACAGTTCTCATGCTTTTAAATGGTGGGCGCGACTACTGAACCATAGCAAGACAAAAGGCGGCCAACGGCCGCCTTTTTTGTTTTTGTATTTAGCTAAGAGCTAATGGCTAAAAGCTAACTTCTGCCCCTAAACCACCTCAACTTTTTTCTTCACTGGTATACCGTGTAATGTTAACAATTTTTCAAACTCTTCTCGTTCAATATTTTCTACTCGCATGAGTTCCTCTGCAATCGCAACAAGCACAATACGTTTATCAAGAATAATAGTACGAGCTCTCTGCCATGCGTCATCTAAGATGCGCTTCACTTCTCCATCAATTTTTTCACCATACGCTTCACTATATTCTTTACTATAAAACACACTACGTTGCTCCCCTTCTGGCACATAGGTCACAGGACCAAGTGTACTCATGCCATATCGTGTAACCATTGCACGAGCCATTGCTGTTGCTACCTGAAGATCGTTTGATGGACCAGTTGTGATGTCACCAAATATTTCTTTCTCTGTTACATAACCACCGAGTGACATCGCTATATCATCCAAGAATGTCGCACGTGACATAAGACGTCGTTCATCAAGTGGAAGTTTGAGTGTATATCCACCAGCATGACCTCGAGCAATAATCGATATCTTGTGTATCGGATCAGCATCAGGTAAACATGATGCAACAAGAGCGTGACCTGCTTCATGATATGCGGTTATTTTCTTTTCTTGTGGAGTAAGTACATGACTCTTTCGTTCTGGACCAAGCATTACCTTTTCGATAGAGCGAATAAGGTCGTACTGAGCAACACTCTTTCTTTCTTCACGAGCAGCTAATATTGCTGATTCATTCATAAGTGAATAAAGGTCTGCACCAGAAAATCCTGGAGTGCGCTCTGCAATAACTTTCAAATTAACATCTTCTGCAAGTGGCTTTAATTTTACATGAACACCAAGTATTGCCTCGCGGTCAGATCTATCAGGTAAATCAAGTGTGACACGACGATCAAATCTTCCTGGGCGAAGTAGTGCTTGATCAAGTACGTCTGGTCTATTGGTTGCTGCCATAACAATGAGATTCATCGTTGGTTCGAATCCGTCCATCTCCACAAGTATCTGATTAAGTGTCTGCTCTCGTCCTTCACCTTGACCACCGAGTGACGGTGAACGTGTACGACCAACTGCATCTATTTCATCAATAAAAATAATTGCAGGTGCTGCTTTCTTTGCCATATCGAAAAGGTCACGAACGCGTGATGCCCCCACTCCAACGAACATCTCTTCGAATTCACTTCCTGATAAGTGGAAGAATGGCACACCCGCTTCACCTGCAACAGCACGCGCGAGCATGGTCTTCCCTGTTCCTGGTGCCCCCATCAAAAGAACACCTTTTGGAATTTGTGCACCGATGTCAGTAAACTTTTTTGGAGCACGAAGAAATTCTACAATCTCCGCAAGTTCTTCTTTTGCTTCCTTTGCTCCTGCAACATCCTTAAAGGTAATTTTTTCTTTTGTGTCATCTGGATAAATAACTTTTGCACGTGATTGTCCAAAAGAAAGTGCTTGAACATTTGCACCTTTGATTCCACGAGCAAGCCACCAAATCATAAATCCTAAGAAAAGAATCGGTAGGATGATTGGAATAAGTGAACCCCAAAATGAAAGACCTCGCTCAGAAGACACGCTGATTGTTGTTGTTGCAAGTGTTGAAGAACTCACTCCATATATCTTGAGCGCCTCAAGAATTGATACCCCTGTCTCCTTTTTACTAATTACTTTTGTCTTATCAATTTTTTCACCAGTAAGAGCATCCCCTTCTACAACGATTGATGTTATTTGTTGTCGATTCACAAGTTCTGCAAATGAAGAAAGTGGAATTATTGGTGTTGCTTTCTTTTCAGAAAAAATAGAGTATCCCCATACAAGAAACATAAAAATAATAAAAGCACCAAATAACTGCTGTGAGAAGCTCTGTACTTTTTTGCTTGTTGTCACCTTTTTTGAAGCATCTTTTTCTGTTTTTCCAATTTTTGGCATTTTCATCTTTTTCATAAATATAGAACATCATTATAGCAGAAATTAAAAAAGATTATTAAGTAAATAACTATGGTAAAATAACACGTAATGAAACTAATCGATAGCAAAAAATTACATCTCACCTACGTGATAACTGACACCGTTGAGGCAGGTGTCGAACTTTTTGGTTTTGAAGTAAAAGCACTCCGTAAAAAACAAGGTTCGCTTGATGGTGCAAAGGTTCTTATTCGGGGAGGAGAAGCTTTTCTTGTTGGTGTCTATATTCCCCCTTATCAAGCAGCGAATACTCCGAAGACCTACGACCCCTATCGTACACGACGACTACTCCTTAAAAAGGGAGACATCGAGCAACTTTATAATAAAGAACAATCAAAGACCTTGACATTACACCCAAATTCATTGTATTCTACTCACAACCTCATCAAGTGTGAGGTTGCTGTTTGTAAGAAAAAAGATAGTAAAGATAAACGAGAAGATATCAAAAAAGATATCGCAAGACGCGAATTACGCGCCAGCGTGTAGCGTGTAGCGTGTAGCGTGTAGCGTGTAGCGTGTAGCGTGTAGAAAAAGTGTATCTTTAATTTCACTACCAACTACACCCTACTCACTACTAACTATTACTGGGGGTGACTTTGGCTTCGATAATAAGAATATGATGTATGTGCTGTGTCGAGATTGCTCTATACCTCGTCAATGTAGAGCACCCATGTTGCAAAAACAACTGGCAAGGCTATTCCATCGCCTTACGCGTTTGGTCTA
>CAZNVC010000007.1:25873-35285 GCA_964576685.1 uncultured Candidatus Saccharibacteria bacterium | reverse complement strand
GTAACTTTACTAAAATAGTTTTGTCTTTAGAAGTAGTTTGTAAGTTCTTACTTTGCAAGATATTACAATGAATTTTAATAATGTCATTATTGACATTATTTATGTAGACTATTATAATAATATTAAATTTCCATATTTTTTGATAACTTGAGTGTAACTACTTGAGAACTTTACTTCAAAGAGTATGGAATATCTTAGTCCTTTAACATCCGAAAGTTCCCAATGGACATCATCAAAGAAGTTCGCCGTCAAGCGGCAAAAGAAGTCACTCTCTGGAGGGTGACAGTTCCGTCAATGATCCTAGGCAGCACATGCACAATCCTTGGAATGACCAGTGCCAACATACCCCCTCTCAGTGAGTTCGCTCCGTTACTGGTTTCCGTCGGATTGTGCGCGGTACTATTTGCCGTGCTTGGATCGTGCATCACATATTTCTTTATCCAGAAATCCCCAAAAGTGCTTCGCAAGCAGTTGGAGTTTTCCAGGGTGCGTACTGAAGATGAAATTCGTGGACTCGAGAAGGTTCTACAGAATTGTCGTGAGCTGATCATTCAGCAAGAGTTCGAGATGACTAAACGCATCAAAGAGAATTTTGACATCATCTTTGAAAGACAAAAAGTTGTATTTTTGAAACCACTCAGAGAGCAACTTGATGAACTTCGAAAACGCGATGAGCAAGCAACACCTCACGAACGTGTGCGAAAC
This sequence comes from uncultured Candidatus Saccharibacteria bacterium, assembly GCA_964576685.1. GTDB lineage: Bacteria > Patescibacteriota > Minisyncoccia > Phycocordibacterales > UBA5272 > UBA11704. Next base: position 34,580 of record CAZNVC010000007.1, on the reverse strand, counting down.
CAGCAGCTCTATACTCGCCTGCCCCGCGTGATTTCTGATGCTGAAGTGAAACTTCAAGCTATAGATGCTTTATCGATGCCTAAACATTCTCAAGAGCTTATCGAGAAGTCAGTATACCAAGCCGTCCTAAGTGTTCGTACGGAAGGAGATAAGCAAATAGCTCATCTCGAGACCAGAATCTCTCACGAGAGGGCAAGGCTGGCCACGATAGAGGATTTACTCAAGAATAACTAAAGAGGTATCGAGAAGTGAGTTCTAGCTGAAAGACTCGAGCCACTACACAGGTCTGCATGTTGACCCCCACACAAGGGATCCGCATGCAGGCCTTTTGTTTTTACGTGCGCCCATTGTATATTTAGTGTGAGTGAAATAAAAATTAGGGTGCACACAACAATAATCAAATCAGAAATAGAAAAAGGTGTAACTGTATTGTTACACCTTTTGATAGTTTACTGATTCTAATCACTGATTTAATTAATACCCCCTCCACCAAGAAGGAGAGTATTATTGCGTTCCCCATGAACAATATACGACATAACCGGTGGAGTATATCCAACGATCGATGCGTAGACTGCATACAATTCCACATCAGATATCTGAGGGAAGTTCTGCTTTAGTTTCCAAAGAGTGGTCTGCATATCATCTTGCAGGGCACTCACATCAAACTGTCTCATCACGGCAGGATTAACTTCAATGACTTTTGATGTGAACACAGTGACATCAAGACCATACAGCTGATGTTCACCGAGCACTCTCTTAACATACTCTGAAATATCGAGATGTTGATAGTTAAGTAATGAGGTTCTTTGGTTATTCCGTATATATGCTCCTAGGCACATTGTCGAAAGTCCTAGAAGTTGTTCCTGTATCCCCTCTTGCGAAATCTTCGCGAGAAGCTGTACATTATTCGGAACTGCTCGCCCAGTCGCAAAGACAATCAGGGAGTGTCCTTCTTCTGTTCTATTTTGTGCAGCAACAGTAAATGAAAAATGTTGAATCGAAACTCGTTTCCAAATAGACCAAAAAGGTCGCGGAATAAAGAGAAAATTACTCTCTCCCCAAACCTCACCTGTTTGTGCCCCCAGAAATAGTTGTATCCCCTGCTCGTTTGGTTGTATCGGTAATTCGTAACACCACCGACTATAAAAACCAAAGGAGAGAAATCCAAGACATTGTGCAAGCGCTTGTCTGTTAATGTTCATGAAAAGAAACTGATATGAACCTTCACCGGAAAAAAATGCATAGACGATGATTCCAAGAATAACACCAAACACAACGACAACAACGTGTGACATCCCTGAAGATAATCGCACAGCATACCCTCCTTCAAAGAACACTATGACTTACTGGAATACTACTATGAAACAATACATAAAACAAGTTGCAGATCATGTCAATATTTTCAAATTGCAAAAGTATTTTATTACTTGCTTTTTTCAAGACTTCACAGTAGGATAACTGGGAATTGTCCATTGATATTAGAAGGGGTATACCATGGGTTTCTTCAGAAACCTAGGCGATGAACTTGGAACAGGTGCAGGGAAAGGTATCAATGCACTCATTCAGACTATATGGAAGGTAATTTGTGTGTTTGGAGCTTGGTTGTGTAGATGGCACCACGAAAAAGGTGAACATCCGCTTCATACCAATTCTTTCCGGATTGCTGTCTGGTCATTTATCGTTGCGATTATTTTCGTACCCGGGCTTGTCACTTGCTCGTTTCCTACACCAAAAGTCTTTACAGTAAATAACGAAGATGCAACAAGCGCTACTGTTTTGGTTCAACTACAAAATGGACCACTGCCCTCTCTTCCTCCAAAGGAGTTTTTTGTTCCTAGCACAGAGAGTGCGTGGATCTACGAAGAAATCGAGGGAATAAAATATTTTATGTACAAAGATGACGGAAAAGGATATGCCCTCAAAAAAGTGAACGAACACTTTTGTGTTACTGTGCCCGCTGGCAGAGAAATTCATTTTCTTGGAGAGTATCGCCCGAGGCATGCAGTGAACATGGTAAAGAAAGTTCGTTATGTGAAAAAATCTGAATACTCTTCCCCTGTTTGGAAAACGTATCTACTCTTTCTCGCGCTCACACATCAAAGTAAAGAGCCATACAGAAAAGAAGAATCTTGGAAAACTCTACATAATGAGTGGGAAACTGTTGATACATCATATGTATTTACCGCTACCGCACTACCGTCAAGTGAAATTCCTGATAGTAACAATGTGACAGGCGGACTAGTGTGCTTCTAAGTATAGTAGTATCACTCAAAAGAGCCATGAAGCAATTCATGGCTTTTATTTATTGGTATATTGTGGAACACAGAGACACTATGGCTCTCACTGCGCTATACTTACTGGTACATAACTTCATTTAAGTATCACCATGATAAAAATCGAGCAAAAAGATTTTCATACTCACCCACTCCTTGCTCGTCTTCTTGAACTCCATGACATTCCAAAACAGCTCTACATACAAGGAACACTTCCTACAATAACTATTGACGAGTACGGGAGAGCTACTCCTCGCATTCTTACAATAGTTGGATCACGCAAAAATACGACCTATGGGAGACAAGCACTTGAGATGCTCGTAGCATCACTCAAAGGGTACGATGTGGTGATTCTCTCTGGGCTCGCACTTGGTATCGATGGACTCGCCCATAAAGCAAGCCTCACCAACAACATTACCACCATCGCTATTCCAGGAAGCGGCCTCGATGAGAAGGTGCTTTACCCAAGTGCACATATCAATCTTGCAAAGGATATTATCGGATACGACGGTGCGCTTATTTCCGAACTCGAGCCATCAACTTCAGCTGCTCCATGGACCTTTCCACAGCGCAACCGTATTATGGCAGCGCTCTCAGATGCCCTCCTTGTAGTTGAAGCCGAAGAAAAATCTGGAACCCTCATCACTGCTCGTCTCGCACTTGAACTTGGAAGAGATATCGGGGCAATTCCTGGTGAAATCTTTTCACCAAATGCCTCCGGCACCAACATGCTCATTCATGAAGGAGCCTACTGTATCGCAACAGTGCCTGATTTATTTTCACTACTTCACCTCTCTTGCAAGCAAGAGAGCAATAATAAAGAGACTCCAAAGGAATTCATTGGCAATGAAAAAATCATCATGGACATGCTTCGTGAACCAACCAATAAAGATGCTCTTTTAGAAAAGAGTGGGCTTTCATTTGGGGATTTTTTGACAGCATTTTCTTCGCTTGAAATTAATGGTTATGTAGAAGAATCATTTGGCGAAGTAAGAAGAATGGTGTAGGATACAGCCGTTAGGCATCGGCTACTAGTGTTGTGGGTGTGAAAATAAAAATATAGATTATCTTCTTTTCATGGTACTCTAAAGACTAACGTCTACGTGTCCAAAAATTATTTCAATGAAACTCTTAATTGTAGAAAGTCCTTCGAAGGCAAAAACAATCGCAAAATATCTCCACGGCGCGTATGAAGTACGCGCTTCTGTTGGTCATATTCGTGATCTCCCTAAGAGCAACAAAAAGGCAGTAGATATTGAAGGTGGATTCATCCCGCATTATGAAATAAGTCCAGGCAAAGAAAAAGTAATTGCTGATATTAAAGCACTCGCAAAAAAATCAAACGAAGTAATTCTCGCAACCGACCCCGACCGTGAAGGAGAAGCAATCGCATGGCACATACAAGAGGCGTGTAAACTTGATCATGCAAAACGTGTTACCTTCCACGAAATTACAGAAGAAGCAATCAAGGAAGCACTCAAGCATCCACGTGTTGTTGATATGAATCTCAAGGAAGCTCAGGAGGCTAGACGAGTACTCGATCGTCTCGTGGGATATGACCTTTCGGGAGTTATTTGGAAGAAAGTGCGTTATGGTCTTTCTGCGGGTCGTGTGCAATCCCCTGCACTTCGCATCATCATGGAGCGTGAGCGAGAGATTCGTGCTTTTGTTCCAGTCACCTATTTTGTGATTGCTGGAGAATGGAAAACTGTTGGCCGTATGAAAGAGAGTAAGACCTACACACTCCTCCTTGAATGTGAGACACAACCAAATAACAAAGAAGAGGCAGAGCGCATAGTCTCTGAAGGAAAGAAAGGTAAGTGGGAAGTGATTAGTATCGAGAGTACTGAAGTATCTCGTTCTCCAAAAGCACCATTTACCACATCCACACTACAACAAGCTGCTTCGTCTCGTCTCGGATACGCACCATCACGCACCATGGGCATTGCTCAGAAACTATACGAAAAAGGACTTATTACTTACATGCGTACCGATAGTACCACATTAAGTGGTCAAGCAATCGCAGAGATAACAAGTGTTATCGAAAAAAATTACAGCAAGGAAATGGTGCAGGTCCGCCAGTACAAGACAAAATCAAAAAATGCCCAAGAAGCTCACGAGGCAATTCGTCCAACGCATGCAAGTACACAACATGGTGGCACAACTGATGATGAGAAGCGACTTTACCGCCTTATCTGGGAACGCACTGTCGCAAGTCAAATGAAAGATGCGAAGCTAAAGCGAAGCAAAGTCACTGCTAATATCTATACAAAATCTATTCCTAACTTTTCTGTAACAGGATCAGTACTTCTTTCCCCTGGCTGGCTTTCGGTTGATCAGGATTCTCGAGGTGATGATGTTATTTTGCCTGATCTTACACAGGGAGACGAACTTATTCTCTCAACCCTCCAATCAATCCAAAAGGAAACAGAACCGCCACACCGTTATACAGAAGCTGGTCTTGTTAAGGAGCTTGAGAAACGTGGCATCGGTCGCCCTTCGACATACGCATCCATCCTTTCAACTATTGAAGCTCGTGGCTATGTTGAAAAAATTAACAAATCTCTTCAACCAACTGATACCGGTGAAGTGGTAATTTCATTCCTTGAAGAACATTTTCCTTCATATATTAGTGATACCTTCACTGCAGAAATGGAAGACAAGCTCGATACCATCGCAGAAGGAAAAGCAACATACTTAAAAACGCTAAAAGATTTTTATGGACCATTCATTAAGGATGTTAAATCAAAAGACAAACTCGAGAAGGCAACAAGTATGGGTGATGCACCAGAAGGCATGCAGTGCCCACTTTGTGATGCAAATATGGTTATCAAACTTGCGAAGAATGGTAAATTTTATTCGTGTATACGCTACCCTGAATGTGTAGGGGCACGTAAAATTGATGGAAGTGTCATGGAAGGTCCAAAGAAACTTGGCAAGACGTGTCCGAAATGTGGTAAGGGTGAGCTCATGGAACGTGATGGTCGTTATGGTAAATTCATTGCATGTGATAATTATCCAAAGTGTAAATATATTGAACAAGATGAAGAGATGCGTAAAGCAAATTCAACCGGAGTACATTGTAACAAATGTAAAGATGGATACATGGAAGAACGCAAAGGACGTTTTGGTGTTTTCTTCTCGTGCTCAAATTACCCAGACTGTAAGCATATTGTAAAAACACGACCAACTGGAAATCGTTGTCCATATATTAAAGCTGATGGAACTAAATGTGATGAACTCATGATGGAAGGGACAAAAACTATTCCGGAACGTTGTAGCGACAAATTATGTCCTATGCATAATCCTCATAAGTTAGACAAAGATACTTCTAAAAAATAAACCGTTCCGGAAAACAGACAGACTGCTTTGTCTGTGTTCGTCTTTGTCGGGCGGAGTTATGTTTTTCTAGCAAGAAAAACAAACGAGCCGGGGTCGCAGAAATTTTGAGTGACGGCGAAAAATTATCTGTGACCGAGGACTATCCCTGAGCGCTGTAATGATAAAACTTACCCGAATCATAACCCTCATAAATTAGTTAATAGTAAATAGTTAATAGTTTAGTGTTAGATTATTTGTAATTGGTTAAGAGAAGATAAGAATTTTTAAATTAATTTCTTTTATTAAACTTTTCCTTGTAAAAGCCGTGTCATTTCTTTGCTAAGAAGTGCACTCCCGCTCGGCTACACGCCTCCGCGAAGCTTTTAAAAGAAAAAGTTTAGTGATACTGGGTACAGATACAATACTGACGCAAAATAGCGACATCGAATCATACATTGTGAGGCTTATTTACTACAGATTGTTAAATATCAATCTTCCCTATATTTTACAACACTTTTGAGAACTATTGACAAAACGTTTATAACTGCTATACTATTGGAAACGAGTAGTTACGAGAGGCAGGGCAATAGACCCCCCTCGTTACGAAAGTAATATACGGTCCGGTACAATCGAAAGGTTGTTCACCGGACCTTTTCTTTTCTCATAAATAATTTTTTGCATTTACTAAGAAAACAAGCTAGGATACGGCAAGTGTCGGTGAATCCCGATAAACCTTGCTCTTTACAACAGAGCGATTCTGAAAGGAAATGATCATGTCACGTTCGCATGACTTGATCTCAGTTGCCACAGGAGATGTTCGCGTCTCCGTAGAGGATCTGGCATTTGACCAACAGATCAAACTCTTCACGTGGTTTACCCGAAACCTGCACCTTCATTACGATTTTCTAAAGGGTGGTTCTCGTTTCCTCCCTTGGGTAGAGGAAAATTTTGGGAAAAATCTAACTCACCACAGTATTCGTCGACATAGCCTTGCACTTAATCAATCGTTATACCCTAAAATAAGCTCCTATCAAAAAGGAACAAGGATTGTAGTTCTTGGAAGCGATTATTTTCATCTACCGGGGATTAAATCATCCAACAGTAAATGGTCTCTTGGTGATATGAAGCTTGTTGTTCGCTTCTGTCTGACACAATGCGGAGATCTGTATCTCGAGTGGTATGAAGGGGAAGCTGTAGAAATGGACAAAAAACACCCAACACTTCCCGTAAAGTTTTTGGTGCATACAGCATTATACATGGAAATACCTCCGTTTATGACAACAAAGGCAGATATTCCCCAGAAACTAAAAACGCTTCTTGAAAGTGCCCCTTCTATTCTCTGCAGCTTCTGTTTTGGTGCACTTGAACTTCTCTCTCACGAAATAGAAGACCGTGAGAAGCGAGTAAATCGAGATAAAGAATTGTTCAATAAACTTAACGGTGTCGGAAAATTGATTGGGATTACGTACCCATAATCAAGCACAGTATCTAGAAAAGCCACGAAGAACCAGCTTGTGGCTTTTTTCTTTAGTATGATAGTAACTTCCAACTTATTTCGTATCTGAATCGTCTCATCTCTAACCTCTATTAACTAATACCTTCCCCTATGGTATTGTAATTATATGACCCCTTCAGCAATCTTATATTCTTCAACAGATCCTGATCGTATTTTTGCACTCCTGCCTGACCTAAGCGAGGAAGGAAAAACGCTTATTAAGAAAGCGTGCGCCTTTGCTAAGCGAGCCCATGAAGGGCAATTACGAAAATCAGGTGAGCCCTACTACAACCATGTTTTTGCAACAGGGCTTAATCTCGCCATGCTAAAAATGGACCAAGACACCATTGCGGCAGGTATTATGCATGATGTACTTGAAGATACTGATATTACTCATGAAGAAATGACACGTGAATTCGGTGAACACATCACCAAACTCGTTGAAGGAGTAACCAAGCTTGGTAAACTCCGCTACTCAGGAGCAGAGCGTCACGTAGAGTCTCTTCGAAAATTTTTTATTGCAATGGCAGATGATGTCCGTGTCGTGGTCATTAAACTGTGCGACAGACTCCACAACATCCAAACCCTCGAATATGTTTCTCCAGAAAAGCAGAAGCGTATCGCGCTTGAGACACTTGAGATTCATGCGCGTCTCGCTGACCGTCTTGGTATGGGACGACTCAAGGCACAACTCGAGGATGCAGCATTTCCATATGTGTATCCTACTGAATACAAAAAAACATTGCAGATTTTCGAATCAATGCGCCCCATCTCTGATGAGCAACTTGAAAAAGTGGTTGCAACACTGAAAGAAGAGCTTTCTATTTTTGATGTTGAGATTGAGCGTATCGATCATCGTGTAAAGCATCTCTACTCTCTCTTTCAAAAACTTAAGCGATACAAAATGGACGAATCAAAAGTACACGACGTTGTGGCGCTTCGTATTATAGTTCCTACAGTAAGCGACTGCTACCAAGCACTCGGTGTAATCCATGGTCTCTATAGACCTTTCCCTGGAAGATTCAAAGATTACATCGCTGTGCCAAAGCCAAATGGATACCGTTCACTCCATACCACCATCTTTTCTGGAGATGGAAATACTCTTGAGATTCAGATAAGGACTCAGGAAATGCACCGAGAGGCAGAGTATGGTATTGCTAACCACCTTTCCTACAAAGAGCTCGGCAAAGGAAAACATAAAGAGGAAATTATAAAAAAGACCGGCTGGACAAAAGAACTTCTCGAGTGGCAAAAAGAAGTCAACCAACACAAAGACTTCATGAAGCATCTCAAGGAAGACTTCTTTGAAAACCGTGTATTCATCCTCACCCCGAAAGGAGATGTTATTGACCTTCCGGACGGATCTACTCCGATTGATTTCGCATATGCCGTTCACTCAGACATTGGTGACCATACCGCAGGCGCAAAAATAAATGGCAAGCTTATGCCTCTTGATACAAAATTAAACAATCGTGATGTAGTAGAAATCGAAGTAAAAGAATCTGCTTCGCCTAAACGAAAATGGATTGATATGGCAAAGACTACTCTTGCGAAAAGAAAAATACGTACTCATATTAAAGAACATGGAAGCACTCTGGAAAAGTTGCTCACACGATAA
>CAZNVC010000007.1:0-25773 GCA_964576685.1 uncultured Candidatus Saccharibacteria bacterium | reverse complement strand
CCCATTCTTACCAAGGAATATCGTTCCACTTCCTTACCATCTATCACTGGTCTATCGAACCATGATGAAAATGACCGATTGAACTTCGGCGCCACCGCCCCTTCATAGAGAGGAACATATTCGACACACCATTCATGTGAATCAGTATTCAGTGACAGCCCTGTCACTTTATATTCTTTATCAGGATTTTTGTAATGCACATAGACACCACCAATTTGTGGAGCAACCTCTGGCAACTCAAAAATTTCTTGTGACATATATAAATACTATACCACGGTCTCACATACAGAGAGTAATATCTCCTCCCTAAGAAATAACAAAGAACTACTGTAGTGTAGAGCTACAATGCAAAATTCTTTACATTATAAAGATCTTCGTTCTGTTCCCCTTCCTTCACCTCATCAAGCGACCTATCATCGGAAGCAACTTCTGGCACTTCATTAGAAACATAGTCATCAAGCTCAATTGCCTCACTAGTGGTTAAGATTGGAGTTTCTATAACTGGAGCAACCACTTCAGGTGGGACTTCATGTACCGTCTCAACATGATCAAGATGTGTAAATTCTGTAATTGGTGGAATATGTCGAGGGGAAGGAGCAACTGCTTGGAGTGTCTCCATGTCCTCATCACGAATAGTATCGAACATCCCTTTGTGAGTCTTTTGCTCTCCTGCTTTACGTATGGCAACAGATAATGCAAGAAGTTCTTCATGAGAAAAATAGTCAATCGAAATACGCCCACCTCGCTCACGTGGTTCTATTTGGACACGGGTCCCGAGAGTCTCGGCAAGTTTCTCTTCCATATCTACAACCTCAGGGGTCATGAACAAATCCTTCTTACGAACTTTTTCGTATGCAATACGACGAGCAATCTGTTCTGCTTCACGTACTGTCATCTTCCTCACCATCATCTCTTTGAAGAGTGTCATCTGTTCAGCCGGTCTATCAATCAGCATAAGAAGTGGTCGTGTATGCCCTTCTGAAATTTTTCCTTTTGAGAGCGCATCAAGAATATCTTGTGGGAGCATGAGGATACGTACTGTGTTAGAAACATATTCTCGACTCTTCCCCATTTTACGACCCACTTCTGCCCAAGTGAGTTTAAATTCATCTGCAAGACGCTGGAATGATTGTGCTCGTTCAACGGCGTTAAGATCCTCACGTTGAAGATTCTCGATTATTGCAAGTTCAAGCTTAGCACGGCTGTCGTCTCCTGTACGCACCACAACAGGCACTTGTGTAATGCCAGCGATTTTTGATGCTCGAAGTCGTCGCTCCCCTGCAATAAGTTCATACTCGACTTTGATACCCCCGTCCTCCATCATCGTCTCTTGGCGAGATACAACAAGTGGTTGTAGTACTCCATACTGTCGAATACTTGCTGCAAGTTCTTGCAATCGATCCTCATCAAACTCACGTCTTGGTTGATACGGATTAGGTATGATTTTATCGATTTCTATCCAAAAAATTGATGATTCAGTGTGTCCCATATGTTCTCGTTATGATGACAGTATAGCACGGACATATAGTGACTCTGAGAGCAGAGTGTGAGTAAAGAAAAATCTTTTTCTTTACAATCATAACAAGAAAAGTATCGCTTGCTAATAGTCCAACAATAGTATAGATTTAATAGAATGTAGGGTGAAGGAGTCTCCTAAAAACCCTTTAAAAACAATGATATTTAAGGACGTTTCTCTAAAAAATTAACAATACAAGCAAGCAATTATTATGAATCGGCATCTACAAAAAATACTTCGTGACCTCAAAGACCTTTTACTTCAATTGAAGCAGTGGTACTTCGAACTTTCTCGCACACAACAAATAGTGGTTACCGTTGTTGGTGTACTTATCGTGGTGACGATTGGTCGTGCTATTTTTCATACCTCAAGCGATGAGGAAATAAAAAAACTTCCTCGTGCAGTCACCCTCTCTTCTGTTGGAGACCTCTCTAACAAAACAAGTCTCATTCCTCTTTTGGGTACAGTCACATCAAGAAATGAAGCAACTGTTCGAGCAGAAAGCGGAGGCCAACTTCGTGTGGTTTATAAACATCTTGGAGATTATGTAGTTGCAGGACAGATTATTGCAGAATTTGAAAACTCAGCAGAACGAGCTGCAGTTACTACTGCTGAAGGTGGATACGAATCTGCAAAAGCTGGTCGTGACATCGCTCGTATCAATAAGAGTTCTTCTGATATTACTCTTTCTGAAGCAAAGACGGGAGCCCTTAACACACTTACTTCTACCTACAGCACACTTGATGATGCCGTTCGTGTAAAGTCTGACCCACTTTTTAGTAATCCAGACAACAGTCGTGCAGAACTTCTTCCTGCTATTCCTGATCAAGCACTCACGCTAAAAATTGTGAGTGAACGTGTAGCAATCGAAACCCTTCTCACCTCTCGTGCCAAAAGAAACCAAACACTTACCCAAGATTCCAATCTCTTAACCGAACTCACTGTTCTTGAGTCAGAAGCAAAACAAGTAAAGACATATCTTGATGATGTCGCACTCGCCCTTTCTAAAGCAGTCCCGAGTGGTACTTTTACCCAAGCATCTCTTGATAGTGCAAAAATAAATCTTAACACCGCACGAGCGTCTGTAAGCGGAACTCTTTCTGCAATTGTGGGAGCACGTTCAACATTAAATGGAAGCATTACTTCTTCCGAAATTGCAAAGACGAATTATTCAGATGGTGTGACTCCAGCATCCGCATCAGCAGATGCACAAGTAAAGTCAGCACTAGGAAACTACCAAGCAGCGCTTGCTCGACTTGAAAAAACTATTGTTCGTAGTCCTATCTCTGGAACGCTCAATTCTCTTTCAGTAGAAACTGGTGACTACATTGCACCCTATACAGAAATTGGTGTCGTTTCTAATAATGGCGCGCTCGAAATAGTAGCCTACGGTACAGAAGAAGATGCGAAACAAATAAATGTAGGTGCGAAAGTAACCATTGAAGGTGGTGCTACTGGTATCGTGACAAAAGTAGCATCAGCACTAGATCCTCGTACAAAAAAGATGGAGGTACGTATTGGCATTACTGGTGGGTCACAGAATCTTGTGAATGGTCAATCAACCCGTGTAAGCATCAGTAGACCAAATGCAGTAAAACAAGCAACTACCTCAAAAATCGAAATTCCGATCGCTGCTCTTAAAATTACACCACAGGGATCTTTTGTCTTTACGATAACAAGAAGCTCTTCGACACCGAGTGAAGGAATTCTCGTCGCACACTCTGTTACAGAAGGAGCTCTCTTAGGTGACCGCATCCAAATCTTAGATGGTGTTCTTCCGTCAATGGTCATTGTGACCGACGTGCGAGGGCTTAAAGAGGGAACAACTGTCACCATTAACGAATAACATAGTATGCACTCCATTTGGTTTTTCTTTCTCAAAAAACGAGCATTCACCTACATGGTAATGTTCACCCTCACTCTCGTGGGGATGTATTCACTTATCATTATCCCAAAGGAATCCTCCCCTGAAGTGATTATCCCTATGGGAATAGTCACTACACCACTACGTGGTGGGTCTGCTGAAGATACCGAAAAACTCATCACCGATAAAGTGGAAGACGAAGTAGTGAATCTTGAGAATATCGACAAGGTTACTTCATCATCTCGTGAGGGAGCTTCTGTTGTCGTAGCACAATTTACCGCAAGTGCCGATATTGATAAATCAATCCAAAATCTAAAAGAAGCAGTTGATCGAGCAAAAGTAAAATTTCCAAGTGATGCAGATGAGCCGATTGTTTCAAAAGTAAACTTTGCTGACCAACCAGTGCTTATCGTTTCTATCTCACAAGATATTTCTCCAGCACAACTCACTGCACTCGGCAAAGATCTCGAACAAGAAATAAAAAAAGTACAAGGTGTCTCTAAGGTAGACATTTCAGGAACTCGCAACAGAGAGGTGCAAGTGGTAGTTCGAAAAGAACTCCTCCAGACCTATGGCATTACTCTTCCGCAAGTAGTTGGGGCAATCGCACAAGCGAATGCATCCTTCCCAATAGGGAACATTACTGTAAGTGATGTCGATTACCCTGTGAAGTTCGCAGGATCTCTCGAAAATCCAATTGAGATTCCAGATGTCACAGTCACTTCATCAGGTGGAGTTCCTGTGTATGTTCGTGATGTTGCTTTCGTTGCAGATGGACTCGCGCCACCAAGTACATTTTCTCGTGCATCGGTTCATGGTCTACCTGCATCAAATGCACTTACTTTGAATGTTTACAAAAAATCAGGAGGTGATGTGACAAAAATCACAAAAGCGGTTCGAGATAAACTTGATTCCCTTAAGGCAACTTCACTTGATGGTGCAAATGTGGTTGTCTCTTTTGATCGTGGAGAACTTGTATCAAAAGATTTACGAGAACTCACACGAGTCGGGTTCGAAACGGTCGCACTGGTGATGATCATGCTCTTCCTTACGATTGGTTGGAGAGAGTCACTTGTTGCTGGACTTTCTATTCCCCTTTCATTTGTGGTTGCATTCATCGGACTGTACAAATCTGGCAATACCATCAACTTCATTTCTCTCTTTTCACTCATTCTTGCTATCGGTATTCTCGTTGACTCTGGAATTGTGGTAGCAGAAGCAATACATACTCGCCTCAAGCTCTACGGTAGTGCAGAAGGAGCTGCTATCGCATCGATTAAAGAATATGCGTGGCCACTTATTGCAGGAACAATGACCACCATTGCAGTGTTCGCACCACTTTTTTTCCTAACAGGTATCGTTGGAAAGTTCATCGCATCAATTCCATTCACCATCATCTTCGTCCTTGTTGCCTCCATCTTCGTAGCACTTGGTATGGTCCCTCTTCTTGCGATAGTACTCACCAAAGAACATAAAAGCGAATTCGAAGAAATGCAAGAGAGATGGTCAGAAAAAGCCCGTGAATGGTATAAGTCATTTTTACGCTCATTTCTCATAAGTAGAAAAAAACAAAATCATTTCTTTCTTGCACTTGGTGTAGGATTTTTTGTGTCATTCTTCCTCCCTATCTTTGGACTACTTCCTGTAAAATTCTTCCCACAGGATAACCAAGATTTTGTCTTTGTGAGTATCGAAAAACCTCAAGGGACTCCTCTTGTACAAACCGACCATTCAGTTCGTGAGGTCGAAGAGGTGCTCTACAATGATCTTTATACTGACTCATTCGTTACTACTGTTGGTGCTGGATCAGCATTCTCTGATTCTTCAAATGGTGCATCAACCAAGATTGCTAACATCACCGTAATGCTCAAGAAAGATAGAAAGCTCACGTCTACTCAAGTGGTTGAAAAATTACGCGATGAACTTTCACAAATCACGAGTGCAGATATCAAAGTAGACCAAGGAAACAACGGCCCTCCGTCTGGTGCTCCTGTGGTAATCAAGTTCCTCGGCGATGACTTGAGTGAACTTTCTTTGGCCACCGATAAGGCAGAAAAAATCTTAAGTGAGATTGACGGTACTATCGATGTCGAATCATCACTTCGTGATAATGGAACACAATTCGAAATCGCCATTGATCGATCAAAAGCACAACTCTATGGGCTCACTGCTGCATCAGTTGCTCAGACCCTTCGTATCGCAGTCTCAGGTACCACTGCAACCACTATCAAAAAACAAGGCGATGATATCGATGTTGTGGTAAAGACTAACCTCAACCAAGACTTCATTAACCCAGAAGATACCATCAAGACCACAATGGAGAGTATTAAACAGCTTCCTATTGTCACCCCTACTGGTACAGTGCTCCTTGGGTCACTCATCAGTGTAAAAGTTTCTGAAAGTCGTGCAGTAATTAGTCATGAGGGTGGTAAACGAGTGGCACAAGTACAGAGCAACCTCAAGCCAGGAGCAACTGCGGTCGCTATCGTTAATAAATTCCAAAAGAAAGAAGCAGAACTGAAACTTCCAAAAAGTGTCACCATAAATTATGGCGGTGAAAATGAAGATGTCAATAATTCTTTCCGTGACATGCTCCTTGCACTCCTTGCTGGTATGGTAGGAATGCTTGCAATTCTCGTACTTGAATTTAACTCTTTCCGCTATGCATTATATTTACTTGGCACTGTTCCTCTCTCACTCATCGGGGTGCTTGGAGGACTCACGCTTACTGGGCAATACCTTTCCTTCTCATCAATGCTTGGATTCATCGCGCTCTCTGGAGTGATTATTAACCATGCAATTATTCTTCTTGATTCTATTTTACATCGCTTACAGAATGAACAAGAAAGACCTCTTCTTGATGTCTTGGTGGATGCTTCTGCAGTTCGACTTCGTCCAATCTTTCTTACCACCATCACCACGGTGATTGGTATGGTACCTCTTGCAGGAGCATCGGCACTATGGGGACCTCTTGCATTTGCTATCATGTTTGGACTTGCCTTTGCGATGATACTTACACTCCTCTTTGTGCCAACACTTTTCTATCGTTACCCTGGAAAAAGGTTTAGTGGGATGAAGAGAGAATAGAACACATAACAATAAAATCTCTCACTTAATTATGTAGGATTTTCTATTCATGAATGTGAGATAACAACTTTCGAACCTAACAAATATCGAGAATTTATCAAAGTTAATAAACTATTATAATTTAAGTATCACATTAAACATTTTTTACTTTTAACTTAACATAAACAAAAGGAAGAAAGAAAAAAACTGATAGTGTAATCATCGTTACAAGAGGAAAAACTACTACTGGGTTCCTTAAAATCCCTACCCCATCAAACACTCGCAGACCATTGAGAAGGAAGAATAAGTAAATATAGATAAAAGGAAAATAAAGCTGTGTTCTTACTATTGCCAATATTTTTAGAAAAGGATCACTGAATTGATCAACTCCATGTATAGCAAATTGGTTAACTATTTTCCCCTCAATACCGCAAAATAACCAAAACAATAAGAAAAAGATACAAGCGCTGAGGAGAAATAACCAGACAAATGAAAGCATCAATATTGCCAACAATAAACCCCTAAAGAAGCCTAAATAATTATACACATAAACTGAGAGAAGCAAAAAAAATAAAACTTCAAAAAATAATGACGGTAAATAAAGTTGAGTTTTTATATTAAAAAGTTTTAACTTACTATCGTGTTCTTGACCATCTTTTTGAATAACATTCTGTTCATTTACTAATTCCATAACAAAGAGTTTAGCACACAATAAAAAAACAATAACACAACACTTAATGAGAACAATCTGCCTTAAGAGACTCGGTCACAAGACTTCTCCTCGCAAGCTCGTCGATAAAGTCTTGCGACCCCTATTCGAGTCTCCGCAAGTGACGCAGGTCACTTGCTTTCCTTAACGTCACACAGTGACCACAAAAATACCCAGAAAGCTTTCTGGGTATTTTTGTGGTCATGTGCCGGAGGAGAGACTCGAACTCTCACACCTTGCGATATGCGATTTTGAGTCGCACGCGTCTACCATTCCGCCACTCCGGCATATTATTTTATTTTTACAAGCATAAACCTTTTATGTACTCTCTCCCAGCACCAGATTTAAAATATTTTTCACGTACACGCGCAGATTTTCTGTCTGGTAGGATTTCAGTATATACCAACTTAAACGGAATATAGCTTTTGGTTGCTAACGAATATCCGGAATTATGTTCTTGCAAACGTCTTTCAAGATTATTAGTCATACCAACATACTGAAAAGATTTTGAAAGACTTCTAAGTATATAGACTGTGTACATTTGAATTATTTTGACACCTTGCGATATGCGATTTTGATCCTGCCTTGCCGGCAAGGCAGGTCGCACGCGTCTACCACCTGCCTGCCGCAGGCAGGTTCCACCACTCCGGCGTATTATTTTATTTTTACAAACATAAACCTTTACTCTGGTAAGTGCTGCCCCCTTTCTACAAAAGTACAGTACAAGCAATTGTAGCATATATGTACATCTTTATTAAATATGGTAGAATAAATTGTCTTTGATAAAGGAAGAAGGAAGTGGCAATCGAAAATACAATACTCCTCACGGGAGATGAGTATGCTTTCGTAACCGCAATGAGACGACTCCACCTAGAAGGAGGAGAAGGTATTCATTGTTTTCCCCTTACCACAATACTACAAAAGATACGACAAGGAAATTTCTCAATAGTCACCGCAACAAGCGTCATGCGCTCACTAAGGAGACTTGGGATTATCATTGAAGGGCCGGATGGTTTTGCACTCACGCAATCAGGTCGTCTGGCGAAAACCATAATCACCGATGCAACAACAATAACAGTGATACGGTAGCTCTCCATGAGATAAATGCACGACAACTCACATCGAGCTTCGTGCATTCTTTATTTAGAAAGCGTATTCTGATGCATAATCAATAATGTTGTCCGATTCCCCCATCGCAATATTTGCCGTACTATCAACAAGAAACGGCATAGTACGAGCATGATGGGTTTGGGCTTCTTTAAGAAAAAGAGGATCTTTAATATTTCTTTCTTCGTAGACGACACCACGGTCAAGAAAGACCCTCTTCACTTTTTCACAATAAAAACAATTATCTTTGGTGTAAAGGATAAGCATGATATCTAGTTAATAGTAATTGTTACACTCAATCGAGTTACACACCACTTTAAAAATACTTTTATAATTTCAAATTACCTTGTAGTATATACCATATGAAACCAACTCCACAGATTATCGTTGTCGTTGGTCCAACCGCGAGCGGGAAGAGTGACTACGCAGTAGCGCTTGCCAAAAAAAGTAATGGGGAAATTATCTCAGCAGATTCTCGTCAAATGTACAAAGGACTTGATATTGGGACTGGAAAAATCACTCTAACGGAGATGGAAGGAGTTCCTCATTTCATGCTTGATGTCTATGAACTTAATGACGAGGTAAGTGTCGCACGCTATGTGCATGATGCCATTCCTATCCTTAACGACATTCTTGCACGTGGAAAAACTGCGATCATTTGCGGTGGGACCGGACAATACATCGACGCACTCATCTATCACACTCAGATTCCAGAAGTAAAACCAGATATACTTCTTCGTGAACGCCTTGAAAAAAAGAGTACTGATGAGCTCTTTGAGGAACTCACCAAGAAAGATGCACATCGTGCGAAAATGATTGATAAACATAATAGAGTACGTCTCATCCGCGCATTAGAGATTATCAACTCACTTGGTAAAGTACCTCTGCAAGGAACCCCAAAACTTCGATACCCAACCACGTTCTATCTCATGTCCCCGACACGTGACCTGCTCCGTACACGGATTACCGTGCGCTTAGAAAAAAGATTGCATATTGGAATGATACAAGAAGTAAAAGACATAATGAGTAAAGGATATACTTCCCTTTCAATGAAAAAATTTGGACTTGAATATGTTGCAATAGGAAAATACCTTGAAGGACTTCTTACCGAAGAAGAAATGAAAAAAGAAATTATTACCAAAAGTATGCAATACGCAAAACGTCAAATGACGTGGAACAAAAAGTATCTTCCGCTCGCAGTAATAATTGAAGTGCAATAAATAATAATAAAAGACTAGATCCACTTTTGTGTATCTAGTCTATTTTGTGAAACCTTTATCTCACTTCTGCTTTAAGAACCACATCAGGCAATGCATCCTCCTTTGCTAACTCTTCTGCCTTGTCATACTCACCAAGCAGGAGATAAAGTCGGACACGATCCTTTCTGGAGAACTGTTTATTTTCAGAAGCACTCCTCACAAGAAAGAGGAGGTTTTCTTTCTCAGTGCAAGGATCAAGGAGTAGCGCAACCTTTCCTGCAAGAAGTGCATACGTAAGTGTCCCATCAAGCGCAATGTGTTCGTGGAGTGCATATCTCCCAATCCACAGCGCAGTTTCTTTTTCCTTTTCTACTAATGAAGGGAATCTTTTTCCTTTAACAGCAATGGCACAGTAAGGAGACATCAGCACTTCGAGATCTGAGAGGGTCCTATACATTAATGTCGCAGTGGATCCAAAATGATATTTTGGATAATCATCAAGCACTACATCGGCATAAAAACGTGCCCGCCCAAGATGATGAAGTGCTCGTAACATCATCCAGAACTTCCACTTTTGTTTACCCCAAAGGGCAAATGCAGTATTCGCTGCGGAAAAGTATGTAGAGAGAAGGAGAAGAGTGGTCTGGGAGCTTATGCCGAACTGATCCATTTCCTTCGCCATACTATGGGCGATACGAATAGCGCCATTACTTCCCCAATACTTACTCGCATACGACTTTTCGTAATGATTGCTTGCCAATTCCTGAAGCCAAATAGACTGAGGGAACCTCCCCTGATAGAGATCCTTGTCACTTCTCATCTCGCTTCCTTTCTTACCGTCTAATGTAGAGAACACATCGATTTTCATACTACAATAATTATAACTGTTAGTCAATATGTCACATCTTGCACACCTTGCAAAGGAATGGGGTGGTACACTGTGGTGTGTACGTGTATACGGCACAATACACTTATTTATTATATTTATGGAATCAACACATCAGAAAAAAATTCTTATCCTTGGAGGAGGAACTGCTGGGACGATGATTGCTAATCGTCTTAATCACCACAGAAACACATATGGGCTTGATATTACCCTTATCGATAAGAACGAAACACATTACTATCAGCCAGGGTTTTTATTTATCCCCTTTGATATCTACTCGGAAAAGGACGTAATTAAATCAAGAACCAACTTTATTCCACAAGGGGTAAAGTACATTTCTCAAGAAATAGAAAAAATTGAACATGATAAAAATCAAGTACTCCTTCGTGATAATCAAGCGATACCGTATGATGTGCTCATCATAGCAACGGGTGCACATATTGCACCTCAACTTATTCCTCACCTTGAAGGTGAACGATATCGTACATGTATTCATGATTTTTATACTTTCGAAGGAGCAGTATCACTACGCGAAACCCTAAAGAATTGGCAAGGTGGGAAAATTGTAGTTCATATTGCAGAAATGCCAATTAAGTGCCCTGTAGCACCTCTTGAATTTACATTCCTTCTTGATGATTTTCTTAAAAAAAGAAATCTTCGAGAAAAAACAGACATCACCTACGTCACCCCTTTATCTGGTGCATTCACTAAGCCACAAGCCTCGAAAGTGCTCGGGAATATGCTAGTTGATCGTTCCATCGCCCTTGTACCTGATTTTGCTATTTCTGAAATTGATGCAACAGAAAAAATCATAAGATCGTACGACGAGAAGACGGTACCTTTCGACCTTCTTGTTACAATTCCTCCTAATATGGGAGATGACCTTATCGCCCGATCAAAGCTTGGTGACGAGATGAATTTTATTCCAACAGATAAACACACATTACAAGCAACCGGACATGAAAATATCTTTGTCATTGGAGATGCAACAAATGTCCCAGCATCAAAAGCTGGATCGGTAGCACACTTCGAAGCAGAAGTACTTGAGCAAAATATTCTTAATTTTCTCTCTGAAAAACCCCTTAACCCCCTCTTTGATGGTCATGCTAACTGTTTTGTTGAAGCGGGAAATAATAAAGCACTTCTGATTGACTTTAACTATGATGTTGAACCCCTCGAAGGAACATTCCCAATAGCTGGTCTTGGACCACTTCGACTTCTTCGTCCCACATTTATCAATCATCTCGGAAAACTTGCCTTTCGGTTCATGTACTGGAACATTCTCATGCGCGGTCACTCCATTCCGCTTGTTGGGGCCACATTATCCATGTCTGGAAAAAAGAAAGCAGAAACCAACTAATATACGATATACTTTAAATCATTATGCAAAAGACAATCGCAAATACATCAGTTGAAGTAAATGAAGAGGGATATTTAACAAATAAAAATGAATGGAATGAAGAGATAGCAAAAGAAATTGCCAAAGAGGTTGGTACTGGGGAGCTCACCGAAAAGCATTGGAATGTTATCAAGTGGTTACGTGAACAGGATGCAGGAGGAGAAGCAATGTCAATTCGTAAAGTTGGTTCTTCAGGAGTTACCGACATTAAGGAATTTTATGCACTTTTCCCTGGTGGCCCTCTTAAAAATGCGTCAAAGATAGCTGGCCTTATGAAACCTACAAGCTGTCTTTAATACGATTTATATTAAAAAAATAATCATACTACTTTTACTTTATGGAAAAGAAATTAAAACGAGTTCTCATCATTAATTCAAAAGCAACTATTGAGAGCGTCTATGCGGCGCTTATTCTTACTAACGGAGCACTCAGTGAAGGCATTGAAGCAGAAATGTTCTTCACCTTTTTTGGACTAGAAGCAATTCATAAAGAAAAAGCAAAGCACCTCCATGTTGCAACTGTAGGGAACCCAGCAATGCATATGCCTACAGTGCTTGGTGCTATTCCGGGGGTTGAAGCCCTTGCAACCGGAATGATGATGAAGGGGATGGAGGCACTAGATATTCCGTCGGTTCCCGAATTTCTTGATATGATAAAAGCGGCAGGCGGAAAACTCTACGGTTGCAAACTTGCAATGCAAATGTTCAAACTAGAGGCGAGCGACATGCGAGATGACCTTGATGGAATCCTTACAGTTGGTGAATTCTATGAGCGAGCAAATGTTGATGGTTCACAGATTATTTTTGTTTAGTTACTATTTTACATACTATAATTAAGTAAGATTCCTGACGTTTGCCTCTTGCGCAAAAAATTTACCCCTCTATAAAAAAGGGATGAATTCTGCTATAATTCTCCTCATGTCTACTCCGTATATCACTACCATAGGGCTTGAAATCCACGCTGAGCTCCATACCAATTCTAAGATGTGGTGTGGCTGTAAAAACGACCCCACAGAGAAGCGACCTAACGTTAATATCTGCGAAGTCTGTATGGCTCACCCTGGCACCCTTCCTGTGCCCAATAAAGCTGCCATCAAGAAGGTAATTGAGGTGGGGCTTGCAGTGGGTGCAGATATTGCTGATTTCACTGAATTTGATCGTAAGAATTATTTCTATCCTGATATTCCAAAAGGTTACCAGCTCTCGCAGTACAAGCTCCCTATTGTCTCTCACGGTTCGATTCGTGGTATAGAACTTACTCGTATTCATCTCGAAGAAGATACAGCGAAGTCATCTCACGAAAATGGAATTACTCTTGTCGATTATAATCGCGCAGGTGTACCACTTATGGAACTCGTAACAGAACCAGTAATACATTCTGCAGAAGAAGCTGGTGCATTCGCACGAGAACTCCAAAGAATTCTCCGCTATGTTGGTGCATCAGAAGCAAATATGGAAATGGGGCAGATGCGTGTAGAAGCAAACATCTCTGTCTCTAAAGATCCAAAGAAGTTCGGCACAAAATGTGAAGTGAAGAATCTTAACTCATTTAAGTCAGTTGAAGATGCGATCCGCTTTGAAGTTGATCGTCATATTGCACTCATAGAAGAAGGTGGCGCAGTGGTGCAAGAGACTCGTGGATGGGATGAAGTAAAACAAGAAACCTTCAGTCAGCGCAAAAAAGAAAATGCTCACGACTATCGTTACTTCCCTGACCCAGATCTTCCAAAGCTCTATCTTTCAAAACTTTTTGATATCGAAGCGATGAGGAAGCAAATTCCAGAGCTAGCAGAATCAAGAAAAGCGCGCTTAGTGGGAGCAGGACTTAAGGACGACATGGCAGAAATTATCGTAACTGATCCTTCAACAGCTATCTATTTTGACGAAGTGATACAAGGAAAAGATAGTGCATACACCACACTTGCAGCTAATTATCTTGTTGCAGATATTTTTGGGCTCCTCAAGAAAGAAAACAAGGAGGCGATAGCAGTGAATTTTCCTTCTGTTTCTTCTTTTAATACTCTTCTTAGTATGATTACCGCAAACGAACTTTCTTCTCGTGGTGCAAAAGATCTTCTTCCGTTTATGCTTGAAAATAAAAGTTGTAATGTAAAGAAAACCGCTGAAGAAAAAGGACTCATCCAAAAAAATGACCCCGAGGCACTTAAAGCAATTGTTACTGAAGTGCTCACAGAGAACCCTGCACAAGTTGCTGACTACAAGAGTGGTAAGGAGAGCATGTTCATGTATTTCGTTGGACAATGTATGAAAAAAAGTAAAGGTGCTGGTAATCCAAGTTTGTTCCAAGAATTACTCAAGAAAGAACTTGGTCAATAGTTATTAGTGAAATAGGGAAACAGAAAAGCGCGACCTTCGGTCGCGCTTTATTTTATTTTCCCTACATTCTCTTACTTCGTTGTGACTGAAGCATCTTCAGGTTTCTCTGCCAAAACCCGCGGTTTCTTAATTCGAGTTTTTTTCTTCGTCACGGGAGTAACTTTCGTATATCCCATATGGAAATCAGGGTAACCATTCTCTACATAACGAGGAATGGGATGAAAGATGAATTGAAACAAAGAAAGAGAGTGCTCGTGTACACTAAAGGCAACTTCCACCACGATATTACCATGACGAAAATGGACATTCTCGGGATTACAAGTAACGGTAACTGGAAGACCAAACGCAAGAACTTCTTTAGGTACCGGTATTTTACCGGAGTGAATCATTTCTTTCATATAGGAAGAGAAATACTCAAACGGAACAGAAGAAGCTGGCTTCTTTTCAAGCTTATCAATTATTTCTTGAAGTGCTTCTTTTTCTTGGAGAATCTGGAAGGCACTTTCTCTTAGTGAGATCATATCCGTTGCCAATTGAGCAATTACCTGCTCTGGACTTACTACAGGCATATTGAGAAATTCTTTTTCGTCGTTCACATCGTTCATCATCACCCCCATAGCTAACAAGGAGAACAATACACATGCCCCATGCATGCATACTTCTCCGAAAACACTACCACACTGAGAGTAAAAAATCAAAAGCGGCGTTCCCCCCTTTCCCTATTCTGGTTTTCAGCTTTTTGCTACACTTACACTATCTAGGTTACATAGATTACAAGCACTCATGCAACTCTTTACTCGTCGATTCGTCACTGATCTTTTTCTTATAGCGCTTTTTGGCACAAGTCTTTATATACTTACCCATAATCCCATCACCCATCCAACACCAAAGGTAACAAAAGGACTATGGAGTATTCAGTTGATGCAACACCCGATTATTTTTGGTATCGCGGGCCACAATTACCTCACCCTTCGTGATGAAAATAATTCTATTATCGAGGAGATGCATGGACTGGCAACCGATAGCACAACCGGCAATTGGAAGTACATTGGAACAAATTCAAGCGACAGACTTAAGGTATGGGAGTTTAAAGGCTCTCGAGACTACCTCGCACAAAAAAATTATTCTGGCATTTCTTTGTATCAAGGAAGTAAAGAATCTGTTACCGCAACATGGGAAAAGGGAACTGAATGTAAAGAAAAAATTAACGAAGAAAATCTCCCCTATCCTCCTTATGGAGTGAACGTCCAAGGTGACACCGAAAATTCAAATTCTGTGGCATATACCCTCACCCTCTGTATGGGGCTTGATGCTGAACATATCGGGCTTATTACTCCTGGTTGGGGGAAGAATCTGCTCGATAGCCAGTAGCTATTAGCTAGCAAGAGGAGTTTAGTCGATATCTACAACATGCCAAGCATTTGTATCGCATCTTAATTTTTTCTGTAACCTAAGAGCAAAGCGGTCTGTGCTCTGTACTCTATATTGCCAATTGCTTTATCAAAAAATCTCCAAAGGCCTTCACGGTCGTATCATCATAAAGCGAAAGTGAAATCACTTTTTTCTTAGAAACCTTTTCAAGAGACTTTATTTTTTCTTTCAATGCTTTTTCATCAACCATATCTATTTTTGAGAGCACTACAATTTCTTCTCTCTCTAGAAGTGTCTTATCATAATTACCAAGCTCAGCCCTGATAGTCGTATATATGTTTGCTACATCTTCATTTGAGGCTTCAACCAAATGCACTAGCACCTTTGTGCGAGTGATGTGGCGTAGAAATTTATGTCCAAGACCCTTACCTTCACTTGCTCCTTCAATAAGCCCTGGAATGTCAGCAAGAATATATCCATAATATGCCCCGAGATTGGGTTCAAGCGTGGTAAATGGATAATCTCCAATCTTAGCACCCGCACGTGTAAGCGCATTTAAGAGTGATGACTTACCTGCGTTTGGAAGTCCAATAAGCCCAACATCAGCGATAAGTTTCAGTTCAATATCAAATGTTGCGAATTCACCAAGCTCGCCTTTTGTAAACTGTTCTGGAGTTCTATTGGTTGATGTCTTAAACTGCTCATTACCAAGACCTCCTTTTCCACCACGAAGAATAAGAAAGTTGCCTTCCTCCATAAACTCATATGTCTTATCATATTCACGATTGTATACAACAGCACCAAGAGGAATTTCGAGATACAGATCCTTAGCATCACTCCCGTGCATACTGCGCTTCTGTCCTTGTTCACCATGCATTGCTTCCCATTCTTTCTTATGCTTGTAGGTAGCAAGAGCAGCTATATCACGTACAACGCGAAAATATACATCGCCACCACGACCACCATCGCCACCTGCTGGTCCTCCATAGGGAATACCCTTCTCGCGACGCCACCTCACGACGCCATCACCACCTTTGCCTGCTTTTATCTGGAGTGTAATGTGATCAATAAGCATATATAAAGGATAAATAAGGAATTTATAATACCATATTTATTTATATTTTGCAAGGTTGACCACATTTACAGGAAGCGTAGAATGAAGGTATATGAAAAAGAATATATCATTTTTTGTTGGGCTTCTGATGACACTGAGTGCTGTGTCAGTTGCTTCTGCGCAAGTGTATACAAGTTCTTATTCCCGTCCAGTATACGGGTGTGTTCAGCCGATGGTATACCCTTATACAAATTCTGGATGCAACAACACGTATCAATCATCATACTATTACACTTCAGGGTGCTACACCTATTATTACAACGGATCAACAAGGACTACTTCAATTGTAAGTTATAATTGTCAAAATAATTACACTTACTCATATCCAACAACATATAGTTACTATACCTCTCCTTACTACACATATAGCTATTCTGGTGGCTCTTGGTATCCTTCGTACTACAATACAGGGTACACTAACACAGGATACGGATATAATAATTACAATAATTACTACGGTAACTATAATTATGGTAACAACTATAACAACGGAAACTATTACAATGGATCATCATGCTACTATTCAGGTGGTTACTATGTTTGCCAATAATGTGAGCTTGTAGCTAGTACATTAGCAAATTCAAAGAGCGACGCCGAAGGCGTCGCTCTTTGAATTTCTGCTTTATTTGTAATTTAGCTACAAGCTACAGTCTAAGTTCTACAAGCTGTATTAGTAGTTTCGAAGGCGTCCACTCTTCTCATGAGACCTAATCTTCTCATGAACCTTCGCCTCAATCTGACGAATACGCTCACGTGTCACACCAAACTCTGCCCCTACTTCTTCAAGGGTATGCATAACCCCATCGAACTCACCGAGACCATTTCTCATTTCTACAATCTTTCGCTCCTTAGGAGAAAGATCGTTAAGAATCTCGTTAATCTGGTCTGAAAGAATACGATGTGATGCTTCTGCGTCTGGAGAGAGAATTTTGTCATCAGCGATGAACTCACCAAGTGTGGACTTGTCATCATCATCTCCAATCGGCTTTTCGAGAGATACGGTATCTTGGTTAATATTTTCAATAATATGGATTTTATCAACATCAACTCCCATTTCAACTGCAATTTCTTCTGCAAGAGGATCGCGACCAAGATCCTGTGAAAGACGACGAACCACTTGTTTGTATTTTGCGATTGTTTCCACCATGTGCACAGGAATACGAATAGTACGTGACTGATCGGCGAGGGCACGAGTAATCGCCTGACGAATCCACCATGTCGCATATGTAGAAAACTTGAACCCCTTCGAGTAGTCAAACTTTTCTACCGCCTTAAAGAGACCAAGGTTCCCTTCTTGAATGAGATCAAGGAGTGTAAGATCAGAACTTCGTCCAACATATTTTTTAGCAATCGATACCACGAGACGAAGGTTAGCTTTTGCAAGGAGGGTGATAGCTTCTGGATCTCCTTTTTCGATACGAATAGCAAGCTCTCGCTCATTATCTCCTGAGATGAGCGGGTACTGTCCAATTTCACGAAGATACATTTGGATACTGTCATGAGTACTGTCACGGCCTTCCAACTTAGCAAGGTCATCATCCATATCAAGAAGATTTCCTCCTTCTAGAATATCAATACCTGCTTGATTGATCTTCTCGTAGAGTTCTTCTAGATAAAGAATATCGAGCTCGATGTTAGGGAAGTAACGAATGATCTCATCATAGGTAATGAAACCACGCTCCTTTCCTTTTTGGATAAGCTCTTGTTCATTCTGATCTCGTGTCGTCACCTTCTTTGGCTTCTCAGCAACCTTTGGTTTTGATGGTCCAGTTTTGATGGTAAATGCTTTTGGTTTGTACTTTTGCTTTTCCTCTACCTTAGCTACTACTTTTGAAGCTTTTTTTGGGGCAACTTTCTTCGGTGCTACTTTCTTAGCTTGCACTTTTTTTACTACCTTTTTAGGGGAAACTTTTCTAGATACTACGACTTTTTTTACTGTCTTCTTTTGTACTTTTTGAGTAGTTTTTCTTGTAGGTGCCTTAACAACCTTCTTGGCAGCCTTTTTAACATTTTGTTTTTTTACCACAGTTTTTGCTGTAGCTTTTTTCTGTACACTCTTTTTTTGTGAAGATACTTTTTTCGCCATAGAAACGGTACTGGCGATTATACCACAAAGAAACTATATAGTCCATATAGTTGTACACTTCTCGTTTCCAATATTGAAATAGCCTACGAAGGGGTTATCCGATATACTCTGTAGCCTTCTTTACGTGCTCGTATATCTCTTTAAGGATAGCTTCGTGGTCAGCCCCCTCTTCTCGTAGCTTCTTTTGAAGGGTTACTAGGTGGGCTTTATGTTGTGCTCGCTTATGTGTATCCATAAGGTCTTTAAAATAAGCATCTCTATCTGCTATTACTTTTTTTTCTAACTCAAACATCTCTTCTTGAATGATAGCATCGGGAAATTGCCCTCTATCAATTTCAAGCGACAAGAAGAGTTCATCATTTTCCCTGCCGGTAAGCAATGCGTATGCAACAATTTCTCTTTCGAGTCGCTCTTTGCTTGGAAGAGGTGTTGCTGTTTCTGTCGGTAACACCTCTTCTTTGTTTAGTATACCTCGACTTAGTTCTTCTGTTAATGTTTGTTCTGGGATAGATGTTTTTTCTGAAATAACTCTTATAAAATGTGCCCTATCAATCGGTGATTGTATTGCTCTTACAAAAGGAAGCACTTCGCTCACTATCTTCTTTCCTTGCTCGCGCTCATCTTTTGTAGAAGTAATAACCCGTGAAGTAAGGACCTCCACAACATGCCTCTTTTTCTCTATGGCCTTCAACCACTTGTTAGGATCATCTTTGATTAAATCAGCTGGGTCTTTTGTACCTATGTCACCAACTACGTACACATCGAGCCCACCAAGAAGACAAAGTAGTGCAGTTTTTTTAAGCGCATTCTGCCCAGCATCATCAGTGTCAAAAGAAAGAATGACTGTATCACAAAATCGCTTCACGATATGAATATGTTCATCAGTAAATGCTGTTCCTGATACGGCAATAGTATTGTGTACGCCTGCTTGATAACTCATACAGAGATCCATTTGACCTTCAACCACCACAACACTTTTCTCTTCGGCCATTTTCTTCTTGGCGGTGTCATATCCGAAAAGAATTTTTGACTTATGGTAGAGAGGAGTTTCTGGTGTGTTTACATATTTTCCTTGTGCAACAGTTGGATCAACTAGTGCTGGCATAATACGACCAGAATAGCCGACAGTTGCTCCTGAAACATTACGTATTGGGAACATCACGCGCCCACGAAAACGATCATACCATCCTTTTGTCTTCCCTTGATCATCTTTTGCCTCTATCATTACCCCTGCTTCGACCATTTCTTCTGGTTGATACCCTTTGTGAGCAAGGTACATAAAGAGATCACGCCACTCATTCTTCGCATACCCAATATGAAATGTTGCGATAGTTTCTTCTGTAATACCTCGCCCAAGAATATACTCTCTCGCCTCTGGAGACTCTTTGAAATTTTTTTCGAAATGTTCTGTTGCGTCTTTAAGGAGAGCAATAAGTCGTGTCTCTTCTTTATTTTTTTGCGAATCTTTAAGTGATACCCCTGCACGATCAGCGAGAATCTTGAGAGCTTCGACGAAAGGAATATTTTCTATTTTTTCTACGAACGTAAAGATATCGCCATGCGCCTGGCATCCGAAGCAGTGAAATGATTTTCGTTCAGGCGAAACATAAAATGAAGGCGTTCGCTCATTGTGGAATGGGCAACGCGCTCTAAACTGAGCACCTGACTTCTCAAGACGTATATAGGTGGAAACCACATCAGTAATGGAAAGATTTTCTTTTACCTGATCTTTTGGGTTCATGAGACTATTCTACCATAATCGTAGACTATGCAGACTCAATGATTTACCCCCACAAACAAGCACCTACAACGACACCAGAAGGGTCAAAAAACCTTTAAAGACTTATCGAAATACCTTAATACTCCTGTAAATATCAAGATCAACTGTCTTCTTGGATGTATCAGTATGCTCAACATAAAAATCACCATTTTCGGCAAACCCATACATTGATTCAACCAAAATAACTTTTTTAAATTCTGGATAATACTGAGCAATGATCGCGTGAGGATTAATAGGACACTCTGGTCGAGTTTGTATAATAACTGGAATTGCACCATCCTTATATCCAGACCGTATATCACTAATGATAATCTTAAGGGAGTCTCTTACACACCCAGCGTTACTATAGTATGGCACAGTAGCTAGTCCGTTAGCCATCACATGAGATAGAACAATGCCTTGTACCTCAGAAGAATTTCTTGCTGGTAAAACTGTTATTCTTTTTGAAAGAAAGCTTCCCTCATATGAATAGAAATTTCTTAAGGAATTTTTTCTCGTACAATCAGTAAATTCAGGCATCAAAAAAACCGATGTAGAAGCATCAACCCCACCCAAAATAAGAGACATTCTACAACCATTTGGATTGTCTTTATCCTCATACGCAACAATCTGTGGAGGAACAGAAAGTGTTATTCCTAACTCACTATTAGAAAGTGTTACCCAAGTAGAAGGAGGACTCTGGATTCCTGTCGAAAAACGTACTGCGTATAATCGTATACGATCGTACATAACAAGAACAACCACTATTGAACAAATTACCCCAATAATTGGGAGTATTATTTTATAGATGTTGTGTTGTATTTTTTTCATACTATACCTGTATTTCTAGAAAAAACTTTGATTAATATACATGAAAAGCTGAAGAAGGACAAGAAGAGAAGCTCCATAAAAAATATGACAGATGTGTTGCTTTCTTATTTCAATAACAATCATAGTAACGAGTGCGAAAGCAACAAGAAGTGTGAGTACCTTATAAATAACATCAACATATCTCGATCCATTAAAAAGAATCTTCTCGTACCATGTCGAGTACCGCTCAATAGGAGAGGTAACATACTCTGGTGGCATTATTGCATTATTATTTTTAGCTACTACCATATCCCCTGCAACATTAACATTCAAAAGCGATGCTTCTTTCGGTGATGAATCCCCTTTTACATTACCCGCTAAAATGCCTTCTGCTCCCGATACGGTTGTTGTGGTTGCTACATCAACTGCCTTTTGACTCTTCTTTACCGTGACAGTAGTTTTTACCTCTGGTGTTATCTCTGCATACGCTGGCGTACCAAACATCTGCACGATGTAGATAGTCGGCGCGTTCTCATACATTCCCGGCACTGTAGCTATCCCTATCTC
This sequence comes from uncultured Candidatus Saccharibacteria bacterium, assembly GCA_964576685.1. Classification (GTDB taxonomy): domain Bacteria; phylum Patescibacteriota; class Minisyncoccia; order Phycocordibacterales; family UBA5272; genus UBA11704. The sequence continues at coordinate 3,984 of CAZNVC010000007.1, read as the reverse complement.
ACGAAACTCAGCATTCATAATGTTTGCCCTATGCTTCGGTGAATTAAGCCACGCCTTCTCTACATCAGAAGAATCAGTAAAATTGATGGCTAGATTTTCTCCTGCATACAGAAATGTATACCCTGCCTCTTTGAACCAATACCATGGAGTAACACCGTCAGGAGAATTATGGGCAAAATATTCTTTTGCGACCATGTCCTCTCCTTTTAACTGAGCAGCTTTTGTTAACTTATCATTCTTAAGAAGTGGTAACTCATGTTCTGCTACTCGACTTTCGTTGGTAAGATCGATAAGCACACCAGAAGCAATTTCTGCTCCAAGCACAGTCCTGTGAATAAAGAATGAACTCCCGAAAGAAGAGCCAAGCATGAAAACACTAATAAAAAGAATAAGTGACACGGCTACCTCCCTAAAAAAATGTGGTTTATAATCATTCCCATGATGAGGAATAAAGAGGTGTCGAAATACAGTTCGCACTTTCATAAAGTATAGTATAACGTAAAATAGTACTAATATACACACGAAAAAATATAAACCGCTCGTCATTACCGTGAGCGGTTTTTTTCGTACACCACCATAACTTCAGTGTTAGTTGATGATTAGGCTTTCTGCATCAGGGTCGAGCAGTACTGTGCCATGCCACACAATACCGCTCCTTAATCCCTCATGTTTCTTTTCTTGAAAAAGCAATCTCTTTCTATCCTCACGCTCCAAAAGCGTCTTGAGGGAAATTCCTTCAATTTTCGCCTGAATCACAAGCGAATGTTCGAGTGTCTTCTTACTCACCAAGTACCCCCTTTTCTCTTATACCGTGGGCATCCACGATTTCTACAATCATTATACATTACCTACTGCGCAAAAGAAAAAACAGTATTACGTAGAATACTGTTTCGAGGGCTTCTTATAGTGTATGATAAAGCGTTACCAATACTTTTGTGGGGCAGTGGTTTTTGTATTTTCTGCTTCAGGATCGACCCAGAGACCTGTCGATAATTGACCAGTATCTTTCTTCTCACCCTTTTTCTTTTGTTGATTGTGTAACTTCTCCATATCTTGTCCTTGCGTCTGTTGTGAGGACTTCTTCTCCATCACCGACTGAATGATGGGCGAATGTCCGAAAATCTTTTTCACCATCACGCATTCCTTCCTCGTACATCGCAATAATTCACGATGTATACGGGAAGTCTACACCAGAACACAGTAAAACAAAAGCGCGGCCTTCGGCCGCGCTTTATATTGTGCAGATTTTGTATACTCTACGAAAATTATTGCACTGGTGTAAAATAGTTTAGAACAATGGAGACAAGGACACTGCCAATTGCAAATGCTACAGCAACATGAAAACCATTCTTCATATCCTTATTCCACCCCTTAAAGCACCATTTCCCTTTATGAACTTCATAGGACATGAAGACCAAGGTACATATAATGACGATACTTTGTTTCATAATACCCTAGGACGACATTATCGCGACACTGTGTCACGATTTCTAAAGGAAATCCTACATTATAATGAGAAGTAATACAAGAGCGCGGCAGAATGCCGCGCTCTTGTATTGTTATAACTAAACGTTTGAAAATATTTACTTATTTTCACCAATTCCTCGAAGCCCTGTTCCCGCTGGTATAAGACGTCCGATAATCACGTTTTCCTTAAGCCCTCGAAGTTCATCCATCTGTCCTCTAGTAGAAGCAGTGATGAGCACACGAGTTGTATTTTGGAACGATGCACTTGAAAGCCAAGAGTCAGTAGAGAGTGCAACATCGGTAATACCGAGTACGAGGTATTTACCCTTTGCTTCAGTCTTCCCTTCTGCCTTAACACGAGAGTTTTCAGCACGGAATGTAGATACTTCCACAACATCAGACTGAGTAAAGCGTGTATCACCTGGATTCACAATCTTCACACGTCCAAACATCTGCTTGATGATCACTTCGACGTGCTTACGAGAAATTGCAGCACCTTGGAGTTCGTACACTTTGTTGATTTCACTCACGATATATTCTTCAGCAACTTCCTTACTTGCAAAGTTGAAGAGTTCATCAATATCACATGACCCATCAGTAAGCATCTGGCCACGCTTTACAGTGTCACCAACTTTTACAATAGGCTGACGACGGAATGGTACAGTATATTCCACTTGCTTACCACTCTTATTTCCTTTAGAACCATCATCGTCTGCAAGAAGTACTATAATTTTTTCTTTTCCTTCATCACGAATTGCAGTAATTTCACCTGATTCGTGTGCAATGATAGCTGGGTTCTTAGGCATTCTACGCTCGAAGATTTCTTCAACACGTGGAAGACCTTGTGTAATATCTGTTCCTGCCACACCTCCCGCATGGAAGGTACGCATTGTAAGCTGTGTTCCTGGTTCACCGATCGCTTGTGCTGCCACAATACCCACTGCTTCACCGAGGTCCACTTTCTTGTTGCGACCCATATCGAGCCCATAACACTTCTGACAAATACCATGAAGTGACTGACAGGTAAGTGGTGAGAATACTCGCACCTCTTCTACTCCAGCATTTTCCACAGTGAGGGCATCATCTTTGTTAATGAGGTGGTTCTTCTTAAAGAGAATCGCACCGTCAACAATAACATCTTCTGCGAGAATTCGTCCGCGAATATTCTTAGAAATTGGAACCTCAATACCGAGCGCATTTTCTTTCTTCACTAACTTACTTTCCTTGGTACCACAATCAAGTTCTGTGATAATTGCATCTTGTGCCACATCCACGAGACGTCGTGTGAGGTACCCCGCTTGTGCAGTCTTAAGCGCGGTATCAGAGTTACCTTTACGAGCACCGTAGGTAGTAATGAAGTACTCAAGAGGGGTAAGTCCTTCCTTGTATGATGAAATTACTGGGAAGTCCAAGTTACGTCCTGAGTTGTTCACGATAATACCCTTCATACCAGACATCTGAATAATCTGAGCGATAGAACCTCGGGCACCTGAAGTGATAAGGTCATATACGGAACCATGCTTCTCAAATGATTCTGGAACGAGCTTCTCAATCTTTGCACGAACACCTTGCCATACCGCAATTGTACGTTCGTAGCGCTCTTCTGCTGAAAGAAGTCCTTCATCATAATCGTCTTCCACACGAGCAGCTTGATTCCATCCCTCCTCTACGAGCGCACCCTTTTCAACAGGGACCTTCACTGCGTCGATATTCCATGTTGTACCAGAAACAGTTGCATACTTGTAACCGAACGCCTTTATCTTGTCGATAACAAAAGGAGCTGTCTCAAGACCGTATGTAAGAATTACTTGGTCAATAATAGAGTTCATCTTCTTTCCAGTCACCTCATCGTTCATGTATGGGAATTCAGATGGGAACACTGAGTTAAAAAGGAGGCGACCGATGGTTGTTTCAAATGGCTTTCCTTCAAATGCAGAATACTTTGGCTTCTCAGAAGGCATCACAATAATCTTCGCGCGGAATGATACAACACCGAAGTCATATGCAGTAATTGCCTCGTTAGGAGATGCAAAATATTTTCCCTCACCCTTCTCACCAGGAATCATCTTTGTCATCCAGTATGCTCCGAGCACCATATCCATTCTCGGATTCACAATAGAATCTCCAGATCCAGGACGAAGAAGGTTACGGTTCGCAGCCATGAGTGTGCGCGCTTCCTCTTGTGCTTTCTCAGAAAGTGGAAGGTGAACCGCCATTTGGTCACCGTCAAAGTCTGCGTTGAACGCCTGACATACGAGTGGGTGAAGCTGGATAGCATTACCTTCAATAAGTTTTGGATTGAATGCCTGAATACCGAGGCGGTGAAGTGTAGGTGCGCGGTTAAGGAGCACATACTTTCCTTCGATTACCTCTTCAAGAATTGCCCACACTTCTGGAATACCATCTTCGATGAGCTTATTAGCACCACGAATATTGAATGCAAGTTCTCGTTCAAGAATCTTTGAAATAATAAATGGCTTGAAGAGTTCAAGTGCCATATGCTTAGGAAGACCACAC
>CAZNVC010000006.1:0-37664 GCA_964576685.1 uncultured Candidatus Saccharibacteria bacterium | reverse complement strand
CGTCGTACCATGGGAAGCGGACGCCGTAAGACTGAAAAGACCTAAAAATTAATTTATACATACTATGGGAAAGAAACGAATCGTAAAAAAGAATAGTTCAGGCGTTGATAGTGCTCTTAAGGCACGTTCACTCGCTAAGGCAGTTAAGAAGAAGATTGTAGAAGGGACACTTTTTGTGGAGTCTTCATATAACAATACACGTCTTTCGCTTGCTGATCGCGGTGGCAATATTATTGCTTGGTCTTCATCAGGAGCTCTTGGTTTCAAGGGTGCAAAGAAGGGAACACCATTTGCTGCTTCAAAAATAGGAGAACTTATTGGAGAAAAAGCACAACAGTTTGGCATCAAGGAAGTTGATGTTGTTGTAAAAGGAGTTGGTTCTGGTCGTGAATCAGCTATCAGAGGATTTTCAACCTTTGGAGTAGACATTGTTTCAATTATTGATAAGACGCCTGTGCCACACAATGGTCCTAAGCCACCTAAGCCACGTCATATATAACATCTATGAGTAGAATTACCTGTAAAACTTGTCGTCGACTTTCTGAGTCACTCTGTGGCCGTGAGAAGTGTGCCTTCAAAAAGCGTCCTTATGCTCCGGGAAAACTGGACAGTGAACGAAAGCACCGTTCTGGTGTTTCAGAATATGGCGAACAGCTTCGTGCAAAGCAGAAGATGCGCCATACCTATGGTCTTATGGAAAAGCAGTTTGCTATGTATGTTAAGCGTGCAACTGCAACTCATGAGACAGGCGAAGGATCAGTATCACCAGCGCTTAAGCTTGCTCGTCTTCTCGAGTCACGTCTTGATAACGTTGTATACCGTGCTGGTTTTGCACTCAACCGCGCACTTGCTCGTCAAATGGTTTCTCATGGCCATGTGACTGTAAACGGTCGCCGTATTAATATTGCTTCTCATCAGGTAAAGGTTGGAGACGTTGTTGCTATCCGTGAGGGTAGTAAGTCTACAAAACTCTTTACTGAACTTGAACAAAAGTTAACCGCACTTGCACCTAACTACGTGCTTACTGTTGATCCAAAAACCTTTAAAGCAGAGGTAAAAGCAGAAGTTCGTGAAGTTGAAGGAATGTTCGATACCCAGAAGGTACTCGAGTATTATTCACGTTAAATAGAGTAAGGACAGGCATTATTTTTGCCTGTGCCTTTTTCCACTAACACATACTTGCATATTTTGCAATTGTAGGTTAGAATAAGGCAACTTTACTTATTAAGGTGCGGAGAGGTGCGTCACTATTAACTTAAGGATACTATATTATTGCATATTTATGTCTTCACATTCCATCATTTTGCCATCAAAGCCTAGAATTGTTAAAGAAGATGCCGTTTCCGGCGTGTACGAAATTGACGGACTTTACCCAGGATACGGACACACCCTCGGTAACTCACTTCGCCGTATTATCCTTTCTTCTATTCCGGGAGCGTCTATTACCGCACTTTCTATTGACGGTGTGAAGCATGAATTCTCATCAATTGACGGTATCAAGGAAGACGTGATTGCTATTATTCTTAACCTTAAGAAGACTCGTTTCAAGCTCCACGGTGATGATGCTCAGAAGGCAACTCTTCATATCAAAGGAGCAAAGACGATTACTGCAAGTAACATCTCGACACCATCACAGCTTGAAGTGATGAATCCTGATCAGTACATTTGTGAATCAACTGCAAAAGATATTGATATCGCAATTGAGATTACTGTAGAAAAGGGGCTTGGCTACATTCCTCGTGAAGTACTTCAGAAAGAAAAAGCTGATATTGGAACTATTTTCCTTGACGCATCATTCACTCCTATTCGTCGCGCAAGTTATGAAGTAGAAAACATGCGTGTTGGTGATCGTACTGACCATAACCGTCTTCGTGTTACTATTGAGACCGATGGAACTATTACTCCTCGTGAGGCACTTGAAAGTTCTATTCACACTATGATTACTCAGCTCCAGTCTATTGTTGGATTTCGTGCTGAAGTAATTGATATGCCTAAGGAGGTGGCACAGACACCAGCAGTGGAGAGTGCAGAGTCACTCGATGTCACTGATGCAAGTAAGGTGAAGATTGAAGATCTTGGTCTTTCTACTCGTACCGAAAACGCACTCGTCACTGCATCTATCCGTACAGCAGGGGGACTCGCTCGTAAATCAGAAGCTGATCTCTTAGCAACTGATGGACTCGGTGAGAAAGGAATTACAGAAATTAAAAAAGCATTAGCAACTCTTGGACTCGAACTTAAGGCTTAGTTAACAGGACTTTACCGTAAGAGAAGAAAAGACTTATTTACACGACGTATGAAACATCATAAAGCATTCAGAAAATTCGGACGAGAAAAAAATCAGCGCAAGGCATTTGTGCGAAGTCTCCTTATCAACCTCATTCGTCATGGACGCATTGAGACTACTCTTGCTCGTGCAAAAGAAATTCGTCCGCTTGTCGAGAAGCTTGTCACACTTGCAAAAGAAGATACAGTTGCTCGTCGTCGCCTCATCATGTCTCGTCTCCTTAATCAAGATGTCGAAACTGGGATGCTTTTTAAGGAGTATGCTCCTAAGTTTAAGGATGTAGAAGGAGGTTATACTCGAATCCTTAAGCTCCCAACACGTCTTTCTGATGGTGCTGAGAAGGCTATCATTGAATTCGTTTAATCTTTATAATTGTACTACTATGAACCACACAATCGACGCAACAGGAAAAGCACTAGGAAGAATTGCATCAGAAGCAGCAGCTCTTCTTAACGCAAAAGACAGTGTTAACTTTGTAAAAAATCGCGTAGCAGATGTTACTGTTACTGTGACAAATGCAAGTAAGCTTAAGGTGACAGGTAACAAGATGAACGAAAGTGTTCATAAGTCATATTCTGGATATCCAGGCGGACTTAAGGAGATGCCTCTTAAGTATGTGGTGGAGAAGAAGGGGTATAGTGAACTTATCACTCATGCAGTGATGGGAATGCTTCCAAAGAATAGACTTCAAGATATTCGTATCAAAAACCTTATTATTAAAGACTAACATCCTGTCAAGAATTTATATACTATGTCAGCAGAAACTAAAAACCGTTATATCGAAGCAGTGGGACGTCGTAAGACAGCTATTGCACGTGTTCGTATTACCCCTTCTACGAAGGCTTCCTTTGTAGTGAATGATAAAGATGTTAAGGAGTACTTCGTTACGCAAGATCTTCAAATGATTGCACAGGAGGCGCTTTCAAAGTCAGAAATTGGCGAGAAGTTCACTGTTACTGTACATGTCCTTGGTGGTGGCATTCATGCACAAGCTGAAGCAGTACGTCACGGCCTTTCACGTACTCTTGTTGAGCGTGATGAGAATATTAAGAACACTCTTAAGAAGCTTGGATTCTTGAAGCGTGATTCACGTCAAGTTGAACGTAAGAAGTTCGGACTCAAGAAAGCTCGTAAGGCTCCAACTTGGTCAAAGCGTTAACATTAAAAAACCGCACGTCGTGCGGTTTTTTAATGTTAACGCTTTGACCCGCAGAACGACGCGGACTGTACGCGGACCACGCAGACAAATACTAGATACGTCGACTACAAAGTCTTTTTATATTACAAATAATGTATCTCAGGTGTTTATGCTTCTAGAAATGCCAACAAATAAATGATATTCCTGACTTTGAAAAAAAAGTATCTGCCTACTCTTTCATTTTCTAGTGATATACTTATCACATTTATAAATAACTTAATATGTAATATATGGTTAGATTCTTTAAATCTTTTTTAAAAATACTTTTTTCTTCGAAAGGGCGCATATCTCAATCCGTCTACTTCCTTAATCTTTTCTTGTTACTTATAATTATTCCACCCACCTTTTTATTAGTAAGGAACCTGGCATTCTTGTCGGCAGCAGTGCTAGGAGGAGGATCTGAGAAAGATCTAATTAATTCCAGTATAGTTCTATTTTGTTTAGAAATATTAACTATTATATATTATATTTTTTGTTTAATTTCTAAACGATTACATGATATTAATAGGTCGGTATTGTCAGGTGTACTTGTGTTTATAATTTCAGCTTTTCTTCAATTGATTAATGCTTTTTCATTATTGGATTTTTTTCTTCACTTTTATTATTTTTCAATTTTATTACAGAGAAGCTCTTTCTTTGGTTATGCGGTATACTTTATGGGTTTATCTTTTTTTATTATTTTTGCATTAATTTTAGGCTTTATACCAGGAACCAAAGGACCGAATAAGTACGGACCTGAGCCTCTTCAGAGTGAGTAATCTACAGTAGATGTTTCTTAGTAGTTAAAAGCGGTATTGGTTTTAGTTTCAATCATTTCTGTATAGTGAGACAGAATAGTTATTTGTCTACGTGGTCTGCCTCGGTCTGCGAAGTCTGCATTAACGGGGAGGTGCAGAAGAGGTACTTGACAAATTAACAAAAAAGTGTATAATATCTACAGGGCTAAGAGTCAAATTTTAGCACGTAACTCAAACACTAGGAGGTCAAAATGAAAGTTGTTTTCATTCTCGCATTCAGTCTCGTTTTTGGTTTCATTGTGTGGCACCACAATGCTTACTGGGGAGACTCTGCGACCGCAAGGGGTCTCGTCAGAGAGGCTGGATATCAAGAAATGACATGGGTCAGTACTCAATATGGCTTTATGTCCTCAGTCAGTCAGTGCGGGTTTCTCTCACCAACCAAGCTGACTGAGTTTCGAGTCAGGAAAAGCAACCAAGAATTTTCTCTCCTCGTGTGTGAGTGGGAGTACCTCGCTGGTCCGATTCTCACATTAATGTAACCCAACCCTATATAGAAAGCTCTACGCTTCCCTATGTAGGGTTTTCTTTTTCGTGATTTTATTTCGGTGTCTTGGATTCGGTCGGTAGTGGACAACGTGAGGAGGTGTTGACTTTTTCTCAAAAATGCATTATACAAAGAGTGTACCGATAGACACTCAAGAAACGCAGTTGCGACAGGATGACCGAACAGAATAATCAATGTATATGTAAAGTTTATTAAGTATTGTAATTGAACCTTTAGAATTTATGAACGATGAAAACAAAGAAGAGATTCTAGAAGTTGAAGAAGAAAATAATAATACCGATGATGTTTCGTTTGAAGAAGTAAACGAAGAAGGGGAGGTGGACACTCGCACAACTATCAAAAAACTGCGAGAAAAAATCAAAAAGTTAGAAACCGAAAAGCAAGAATATCTTGATCTTTCTCAGCGAACTCGTGCCGATTATGCTAATTACAAAAAGGAAGTAGAGGCAAATAGAATCGCAGACAGGAAGTTTGCTACCAAGCGATTTATTGAAGAACTGCTTCCTGTTCTTGATGCATATGATATGGCACAAGGAAACAAAGAGGCATGGGAGAAAGTTGACTCAAATTGGCGCACTGGAATCGAATACATCTTCGGACAGCTACGCACGGTATTAGAAAAAGAAGGAGTAAAGCAATTCGGTAAAGTGGGAGACAAGTTCGATCCACTTCTTCACGAAACAATGCAATCGGTTTCAGTTGAAGATGAGGGTAATGACGAAAAGGTTGTCCGTATTCTTCAAAATGGGTACACGATACATGATTCAATTCTTCGTCCGGCCCGTGTCCATGTGGGTCACTATGAAAAGAAAAAAGAATAGAAAATTTTATTAAACCAACATTTACTTATTATCAATCAAAAACTACTAACTATCACAACGTATGGCAAAAATAATTGGAATTGACCTAGGAACAACAAACTCAGCTGTGGCGATTATCGAAGCAGGACAGCCAAAAATTATCGAGAACATTGAAGGTAATCGTACAACTCCTTCTGTAGTTTCGGTAAACAAAAATGGTGAACGTTCTGTTGGGCAGATAGCAAAACGCCAGGCAGTCACTAATCCAAAGGATACAATCTATGGAGTAAAGCGCTTCATGGGGCACTCTTTTTCTGATAAGGAGGTACAAGCTGATATCCCTCGCGTAGCATATGCTATCAAGAAGGGTGACAACGATGGCGTCCTGATTACTCTTGGTGGTAAGGACTCTCGTCCAGAAGAAATTAGTGCTATGATTCTTCAGAAGATAAAGGCCGATGTTGAAGCAAAGCTTGGTGAAACAATTACCGAAGCCATCATCACGGTGCCTGCATATTTTAATGATACACAACGTCAGGCAACCATCGATGCTGGAAAAATAGCCGGACTTGATGTGAAGCGTATTATTCCTGAACCAACAGCGGCAGCACTTGCCTACGGGTTCAATAGTACCAAGAATGAAAAGATTGCGGTGTACGACTTCGGAGGAGGAACATTTGATATTTCTATTCTTGAAGTGGGTGATGGCGTTGTTGAAGTAAAGTCAGTTGATGGAGACTCTCATCTTGGTGGAAGAGATATCGATCAAAAGTTCGTACAGTATATCGCGAGTGAATTTAAGAAAGATCAGGGTATCGATATTACTGGTGACCCTCTTGCCCTCCAGCGTCTTGACGAAGCTGCAGAAAAAGCAAAGCATGAACTTTCTACACAAATGGAAACAGAAATTAACCTTCCGTTTATTACCTCAGGAGTTGATGGGCCTAAGCACCTTGTCATGAAGGTGACACGTGCGAAGTTGGAAGAAATTTCTAAGGAATTTGTTGATCGTTCTATTGAGATTACCAAACGAGCACTCAGTAACTCTCCATTTAAGAAAGAAGAGATTCACGAAATTATTATGGTGGGAGGACAAACAAGAATGCCGATGATTGTTGAAGCAGTGAAGGAACTCTTTGGAAAGGAGCCTAACCGCTCAATCAACCCTGATGAAGTGGTAGCACTTGGAGCTGCGGTACAGGCAGGTGTGCTTCAAGGTGATGTAAAAGATGTGCTCCTTCTTGATGTGATTCCTCTTTCACTTGGAATCGAGACCATGGGAGGTGTTGCGACGAAGCTCGTAGAAAAGAATACAACTATCCCAACATCGAAGTCACAAATTTTCTCTACCGCAGCGGATAATCAGACATCAGTAGAAATTCATATTACACAAGGAGAGCGTCCTTTAGCTTCCGACAATAAATCACTTGGCCGATTTATTCTTGACGGTATTCCACCTGCACCACGTGGTGTTCCACAGGTTGAAGTAACCTTTGACGTGGATGCAAACGGTATCCTTAATGTAAAAGCAAAAGACAAGACATCAGGCAAGGAACAATCAATTCGTATCGAGGCATCTTCTGGGCTTTCTGATGAAGATATTAAGCGTATGCAATCTGAAGCTGAGACTCATGCAGAGGAGGATAAGAAAAAAATGGAACTCATTGAGGCAAAGAATCTTGCAGATACAATGGTGCATACAGCAGAGAAGTCGCTTAAAGATGCAGGAGATAAAGTAAGTGCAGAGCTTAAGAAAGAGATTGAGGATGCGGTAGCAGACGTTAAAAAAGCTCGAGAAGGAAGTGATATAGAGACCATCAAGAAATCATCAGAGACTCTCTCAGACAAGATGATGAAGATAGGTGAGGCAATGAAGACTGCGAACGATAATGCAGACAAGACTTCTTCGGAGGGCGGAGAAGAGAAGAAAGAAGGGGAAGCAGGAACACAATAATGAGAGCAAAAAACGACGCAGCCATTACGGCCGCGTCGTTTGCGATGATAGTGTAACACCAAGAGATTCAAGATACTCTTGGGTGAACAGTAGTTCTCCAGTTGCAAGAACTGAGTAGAGATTCTGAAGGTTGACGAAGTTAAGTGCCTTCCGAAGAGGGCTACTGAAATGTGCGTCTTTGTGTACCCTGAAACTAAGACCATTCTTGGTTCGTCTCAAGGTTGGAATCCTTCTTTGGTGTGCAAAGGCTGAGCACGTGTTGTTGAACAAGTTGATCATTGATGAGACAAGGATTTTAGAATCCGTCACACCATCGACCCAGTTCTTCACATATGCTCGCTCCTTATAGATGTACCAAATATGATCATGATGCTTGAGGAAATTCTCAACACCAGCTTTGATCGAAGGAAAGTCAGCTCTCTCCATGAAGGCCTCGAAGGTGGTTGGACCAACTACGGCTTGTCCTACTTCGAGTGATTCTGCAAGGGTTCCGTCTCTCTTCACTTCATGAATGACACACAGGATATCTCGCAACTCTGATTGTTGGAGTCCTGCAGTGATACGAAGCTCCCGTTCCATAAAGATTGGCTTATTGAGCTCGTTCTGAGGTTTTGTGAGATTATTCAAAAAGTTCGTGAGGTTAATTTCGACAGAAACTGGTGGAAGGACGCTCGCAATAACAAGACGCTCGAGGACTTCACCTTGAGGTGAACTGATAATATCAAAAGCATCTTCTCGTACGAGTGTATTTTCCCCATCTACAGCATGTAAGCTGTACGTGTGCATAAGGGCTCTCCCTTACTTGCGATTAGAAGATTAAATGAACGAATGCGCATTGCATGAGCAAAGGCGGTCTTGTCCAATATACAATAAAAGATATTAGAAGTCAATTTTTTACTTTGCTTATCAATCTTAATATGGTATAACAGAATATACTTATGACAAAAAATTATTATGATGTACTTGGTGTAGATAAGGGCGCTTCAAAAGATGATATCAAGAAGGCTTTCTACAAACTTGCTGCCAAATATCATCCTGATAAAAAGGGAGGTGATGAGGCGAAGTTTAAGGAAATTAACGAAGCATATCAGACACTCTCAGATGAGAAGAAACGAAAGGAGTATGATACCTACGGTCAGACGTTTAATGGTGCTGGGCCACAAGGAGGAGGCTTCGGCGGGTTTGGTGGTTTTAATCAAGGTGATTTTGCTGACATGCAATTTGATTTTGGTGACCTTGGTGATATTTTTGGTGACATGTTTGGAGGGGGGTTCGGTGGGTCTCGTCAGAAGCGTGGTCGTGATATTTCTCTTGAGATTGATGTCCCATTCACAGAAGCGATATTTGGTACAGAACGCAACGTACTTATTTCTAAAGTATCAACGTGTACTACATGTTCTGGAACCGGTGCTAAAGTTGGAAGTAAGAAGAAAACATGTACCACCTGTAATGGGCAAGGAAAGGTTCATGATGTTAAGCGTACATTCATGGGAAATTTTCAAACAGTGCATACCTGTACCACCTGTAATGGTGTAGGACAGGTCCCTGAGGAAAAATGTCACGACTGTAAGGGTCACGGTGTCTATAGTAAGCGTGAAGAAATTAATATTTCTGTTCCTGCTGGAATTTCTAATGGTGAAATGATTCGTATGACAGGTATGGGTGAGGCAGTTGCACAGGGGGTAACGGGAGATCTTTATGTGAAGATTAATGTAACTCCACATAAACTCTGGAAGCGAGAAGGGAATGATCTTGTGATTACCCATGAAATTAAACTTACTGACGCACTCCTTGGGGCTCGTCATACTATTGATGGGCTCGACGGGAAAATTGAAATTGAAATTGCTCCAGGGGCACAAGCAGGTGAGGTGCTTCGTGTAAAAGGTCGTGGAGTTCCACATGTTCATGAGAAGGGTCGTCGAGGGGATGTGCTTGTGAAGCTTGTCATCGCAATGCCAAAGAAACTTTCTAAGAAAGCTCAAGCGTTTATTGAAGGATTGAAGGAGGAAGGGCTATAATACAGGATGTGTGCTAGGGCGGATATGATAGAACTAGGGCGCAACCTTCGGTTGCGCCCTAGTTCTATTTCTATATTGCTTTGATATTTTCTCAGTATGCGGTAGTATTCTTTGTATTGGTTCAATATGGTTCTTTGAAGGGGAGGTACTGTGACACCGGAAGTTGAGGCACTTCTCAATAAGTGTCATGTCTCTAAGTATAACGAAGAATTTACACATTCAATTCTTTCAACTGCTCCATGCGATTTGACATTGCGGTTGATTGAAATTATTCAAACAGTTCAGAATCGTTCACCATTGTTTCCACGGATACGGAAGGGGAAAAATCGCTGGTTTGTGGTCATGCCAGAGAGAGTGAATGGTAATCTGAGGGTAGTTTCTGGTCGTGATATCGTGAATTTTATTCTTGTATTCCCCGATCTCGATTTCTCAAGAGACAATCTCTCAACAGAAACAATCGAGGAGTTTGAAAAGAAGTACGTGATAACTTTCCTTGAAAAGATTGAAGGGGTTAAAGCATACGAGGAGATGCTTACACGTTGTTATGCTCTTACAGAAATCGAAACAGGGCTACTATATCGTACAAGGGATTTACTGTGTAAATCAGTCGAAAAAGTATCTAAGCAGTATCAGGTAACTGGTGCTGCTGATGAACGACAGAGGATAAAAATTGATATTAATGATATGAAACTCTGTTTATTGGCAATTAATAAAGAAATTGCAAAGAGGGGCTCAGGCTGAGCCCTTTTTTCTTTTTTTCTATACTCCAATTTTTATGTCATGGTATAATTGATTTATGATAGTACTACTTCCAATTCTCATCGTTTTTATATTATCAGGACTTAGAGTTATTAATCAGTACGAGAAGACTATTATTCTTACCCTAGGTAAATTTTCTGGTGTGCGTGAAGCGGGGCTTACATGGATTTTCCCTGGAATTCAGCGAATGATTCGTGCAGATATGCGTATTGCAACCGTTGATATTCCACAACAAGAGGTGATTACTAAGGATAACGTACCACTTAATATCAATGCTGTTGTATATTATCAGATCGAAGATGCCCAAAAGGCGGTGCTCAACATTCAAAACTATCCAGTTGCTGTCGCCGACTTTTCTCAGGTAGCGCTCTGTGATGTGGTGGGAGGTTTTGAACTCGACCACGTGCTCTCTGAGCGAGAAATTATAGCTGATAGGATTAAGGAGATAGTTGATAAAACGACCGAAGTCTGGGGAATAAACATTACCGCTATTAAACTTCAAGATATTGAACTTCCAGCTGATATGAAGCGTATTATGGCCAAGCAGGCCGAGAGTGAGCGTGAGCGACGTTCGATTATAATTCGCGCAGAAGGGGAACTCGAGGCATCAAAGAAACTTGCTGAGGCAGCGAAACTTCTCGCTGATACCAATGGTGGTCTTGCGATGCGTACACTTCAGACAATCGAGAAGTCAAGCGGAAACACTGTCTGGGCAATTCCAACAGAAATTCTACAAGGGTTCGCACAGTTTAAAAAATCAAATTAAACTCCATGAGTCTTAGGGTTAAAGTAATAATAGGTTTGATAGGCTCTCTCCTTATTGTTTTTAGTATTTTTTTTGGATTCCATCGACCTGAAATTAAACCTAAAGGTATTCTAAGTGAGAAGGAAGAAATCGCTAAAGATGTAAAACAGTTGGTTGAGGTGAAAGATACAATTAGTAACAATTCTTATGTTTCTAGATCGACTCTTGTAGCCACCTCTTCAGCAAAGGGTGAGACACAGTGTAGTGATAGTGATGTATACCTTTTAAAAAATGATAATGAAAATTCAAGGATTGTTTTAGCAGTATGTAATAAGGGTGTTTTTCAAGATACAACAAAAATAGTTGAGAAATGGAATGCTCCCACCTCCGCAGTATTTTATGGTCTTGTAAAAGATTATTCTTATAAGTGTGCATGCCATGATGAGATTGGCTACTTTAGCTTTAACAATGTAAAAGAAGAAAGAGGAGGTAGTTATATTGCTTCACCCTCTATTATTTCCTACAAGACAATAGGGGATGACATTGGTCATATATATACTTTTAATGGTTTTCCTTACCTTGTTTCACTTGGGAAAAATAATTTATATCTTATAGATCTCGATACTAAAAAAATTATAATGACACACACTTTAGAAGCAGGGGAAGATTTTAATGGCCCTGATCTACCTGATCCTGATATAAAAATGATTGATTCAAAAACATTAAACGTAAAAATTTATCATAACAGAGACGAAACGCAGCCCTGGCTATACGAGTATCGAAAAGTGACTATTCCAAGTAGTCCTTAGAATTTCCTTAATAGTAAGAAAAAGAGTAGACTATACAAATATGAGTAAAAAAGTTTTAGTATCAGGAATTAAACCAACAGGGAGATTGCACTTCGGTAACTATTTTGGTGCAATGAGACAGAATATTGAACTTGCAAATAGTGGAGAGTATGAGACGTATATTTTCTTGGCTGACTATCATGCGCTCACCACGGTTCGAAATGGTGATGAGCTCCGTGCACAGACATTGGAGGCAGCTGCGGCATACATTGCGTGTGGGCTTGATGTTACAAAAGCATCACTCTTCAAGCAGTCGGATGTACGAGAAGTTACAGAACTTACATGGGTATTTAATAATCTTGTGACCATGCCATACATGATGAGAGCTCATGCCTTTAAGGATCATGAGGCAAAGGATAAAGAGGTGAATGTTGGTCTCTTTGATTATCCAGTACTTATGGCGGCTGATATTCTTATTTACGGCGCTGATATTGTTCCAGTTGGGGCTGATCAAAAACAACATATAGAATATGCACGTGACATTGCTGGATTCTATAACCGTGGGTACGGGGTAGAGCAGTTCACACTTCCAAAGGAGTACATCCTCGACTCTACAGCGACACTTCCAGGGATTGATGGTGAGAAGATGAGTAAGAGTTACAACAATCACATTGAACTGTTCTGTAGCGACGAAGATCTCAAGAAGCGTGTGATGAGTATTGTGACGGATTCACTTGCCCCAGAGGAAAAGAAAAATCCTGACACTAATAATATCTATAACATTCACAAACATTTTCTTACTCCAAAAGAAGATGGCGAGCTTCGTGCAAAATTTGAGAATGGTGGCTACAGCTATAAGCAAGCAAAAGAAGAGTTACTTGCAACTATTATGAAATGGCGAGAAGGGAAGAAGGAAATATTTGACAATCTCGTCGCTCACCCAGAGAAAATACTCATGACTCTTGAAGTGGGGAAGGTAAAGGCACATATGAAAGCAGAAGTGACGATGAATGAAGTGAGGAAGACTATAGGATTTTAACTTTGCATTTTACTGGGAGTTGTTTTACAATAAAGCACCGCTCATTTATTGTATAGAAAGGAGGCATTATGCCTGGTAACAAAAGAGTGCCACCTGTTTCATCAGATGAAGTGAAAGTGGGAGGATTTTCCACGGACCGCTCTAATGGTACTTCGTTCGATGATAAGTGTCAGTGGTCTGCCTCGACCCAATTCATGGAATCTCCCACAGGAATTGCAGTGTGGAAGCGCGACAACGGCTTGCCACTTACCAAAGAGGAAGATGAGCTCGTGAGGCAATGGGACGAAGCACCATTCTGACATTCTTGTCACATATTCATGTGGAGACAAAACCGAAGAGTGATCCTTTTCGGTTTTTTGTTGCAACTATGTGGTTGTGGTGGTAGTATAAAATCATAAGCGTTGATGGAGCTGACACCTTCGGAGCTTTACAATTTTAATAGTGTAGAGGGGCTACAGTAAGAAGTAGCAATGTATGGTGGCACCGCGGTTCCCGTAATCGTCCGTACACAAGTATGCATTTTGTTGCATAATTGTTGTACGGGTTTTTTAATTGTATGAACAGAATTTATATCAAAGATATTTCTAGTAACGTTGGGAAAGAAGTCACCATCAAAGGGTGGGTTGACGTACGTCGTGATCAAGGGAAGATGGTATTCCTTGACCTTCGTGATGTGACAGGAAAGGTTCAGGCTGTCGTACTTCCTCACCATACTGAAGCACTTGAGGTTGCACAGAAGCTTCGTACTGAATGGGTGGTTGAGGTACGTGGTGTGGTGAATAAACGCCCAGAGAAGAATGTAAAGCAGGGCGTGGTCAACGGTGATGTCGAGCTTGAAGTACTTGCGATTACCGTGCTTGCTGAGGCTACGACACCTGCGTTTGATATCTCTACTGATGGTCGTGAGGTGAGTGAAGATGTTCGACTTGAGAAAAAGTATCTTGACCTTAGGCGTGCTCGTCTTCAGCGTAATATCATCATGCGTCATAAGGTGATCAAGCTTATTCGTGACATGCTTGACGCGCAAAATTTCTTTGAAATAGAGACACCGCTTCTCACTAATCCAACCCCAGAAGGGTCACGAAGCTATATTGTTCCTTCTCGTATTTGGCAAGGTAATTTTTATGCGCTTCCACAATCTCCACAGCAGTATAAGCAGTTGCTTATGTCTGGAGGATTTGAACGGTATTTCCAAATTGCTAAGTGTATGCGTGATGAGGATACTCGTGGCGATCGTCAGCCTGAGTTCACACAGATGGACTTAGAAATGAGTTTTGTAAGCCGCGCAGATGTGATGAAGGTCAACGAGGACATGCTTATTGCGATTGTCACCAAACTCTTTCCAGAGAAGAAGATTCAACAAGTACCATTTCCAGTCCTTACCTACAAAGAGGCAATGGAGAAGTATAATTCTGATAAACCAGATCTTCGTACCGATAAGAACGATCCGAATCTTCTTGCGTTTTGTTGGGTCGTCGATTTCCCAGCATTTGAAAAAACAGGAGAAGATAATGTTGATGATACTGGTGCATGGACCTTCACTCATAACCCATTTACTGGAGTGAAAGATGAGTGGAAGCAATATCTTCTTGAAAAGAAGAACATCGGCGACATTATTTCTACTCAGTATGATGTGGCATTAAATGGTTATGAGATTGGTGGCGGAGGTATTCGTCTTCATGATCCTGTAGCACTTCGTCGTGTGTTCGAAATTATGGGGTATGATGATGAGCGTATTGAGAAGAATTTCGGACACATGCTCCGTGCGCTAGGTTCTGGAACACCTCCACATGGAGGTATCGCGTGGGGACTCGACCGTTTCCTTATGATACTTCTTGATGAGCCAAATATTCGCGAAGTAATGGCCTTTCCTAAGACAGGTGAGGGGAAGGACCTTCTTATGCAAGCACCCGCTCCTGCGACCTCTAAGACGCTTCGAGAGCTTGGTATAGAAGTGAGGAAGAAGGATTAAAAGAAGTCAGTGTAGTTTTTCCAGTCTCATGGAAAAGTTTAAGAGTGGTGGGTACTAATAGTATAGCGAATACAAAAGTGGCGCCTGAAGAGCGCCACTTTGCATCTATTTACTTTTCTATATACTATGGTATAATATGTTTTGTTAATTCCGTTACTCTTAGAGGAGAAATTCGTGGGGTACGTAAGAGGTGTTCTTTTTCTTGTCATTATTTTTTTCTTTTCCTCACATGGCTTCGCTCAAGTGAAGCTTCTTGGCAAAAAAGCAATGACGGGAGAGGTGAAGATTATTACTTCCGTCACCGTGCGGAAAGGGGAGGGTTGCACACAAGCAACGGCACGTACTCCGTACCCAATGACGCGTGATGACTGTGTCGCGCTTCTGGAGTACAACGAACGCTTTGCAGAGCGCGAAGGGGGTGCCCCGCCCGTTTTCATCGGCGAACGTTTCGTCTATGTCCGATCGGAATATGGAGACGGCTGGGTGTTTCTCTCACTTCAGGCTCTCAGGGAGTAGAGTTCTTGTTTTCATTACAATTGGCGTCGTATGCTTTGCATGCGACGCCTTTTTTGTGAGTATGCTATGATAATTATATGAGGTATCTTATTACATTACTACTACTTTGTGTCTCGCTTGAAACTGCTTCTGCGGCGTCTTTTGATAAGGCGGTATGGATCCCTTACTGGAGGAAGACAGACGGCGCTAGCACTACACTACAAAACTTAAATGTAGTTACTCAAATAAGCCCCTTCGCATTTGAATTACAGGTAGATGGAACAATAAAAAATGCTCTTAAGATCGACGAAGAGCCTTGGACAACACTCATTGCACAAGCAAAGAAAAAGAAAATAAAGGTTTACCCAAGTATATTGTCATACCCACAGACTGATACGGCGAAATACAACTTCTATCTCCTCCTTGCTCAGAGAAAAAGACGAGCACAACATGTGAAAGACATTGTTGCGCTGGTGAAGAAGAATAAGTTTGATGGGATTGATATTGATTATGAGAACAAGAGCGCAGAAACGCGACCCTACTTTTCAGCGTTCTTGACGGAACTTGCAACGGCTCTTCATAAAGATAAGAAGCAGTTAATCTGTACTGTAGAGGCACGTACCCCACCTGAGAGTAGGTATGCAACAACTTCTAAGGAAGTATTGGCTAAGGTCGAGTATTCCAATGATTACAAAGTGATCGGTAAAGTATGTGATCAGGTTCGTATTATGGCATACGATCAAGCCGGAGACGATAAACAACTTCTTAATCTAAATAATGCAATAGGGAACACATATAAGCCAGTTGCAGATATTGATTGGGTCGAAAAAATTGCTACTCTCGCGCTTCGTGAAATTCCGGCAAAGAAGATTATTCTTGGTATTCCTACCTATGGTTATAAATATGAAATTATTTCACAGCCAGGCACGACCACGCCGAAATATAGTCGTATAGGATCTATGAATTTCAACTATGCTGATGACTTAGCACGAGGTATTCATATTACTCCAACAAGAAATAGTGCAGGAGAGCTCAGCTTCATATATGCTACTTCTACTGATGTGAACGGTAATCCGATGGGGAGTTATAAGCAGTACTTGGTATGGTATTCAGATGCCAGGGCGATTGCAGATAAAGTAAAAATTGCAAAACTCTACAAATTAGGTGGCGTTGTGATATTTAAAATTGATGGTGGAAACGATCCTGACATTTGGAAGGTTTTGAAGTAATACTCTGCTCACAGTAGCGCTATACCCTAGTAGTGAAGCGTCAGTAACGATATACTACGTCTCATGGAATTCACTATCAAGCTTGACCGTTATGAGGGTCCATATACCAAATTACTTGAGCTCATCGATGCACGTAAGCTTTCGATTACCGAAGTGTCTCTCACTGAAGTTGCTGATGAATATATTGCATACATCAAGACTCTCGATCAAAAAAATATTGTAGATATTTCACAATTTATTGTTGTCGCTTCGACGCTTATGCTCATGAAGGCAAAATCACTTCTTCCTGGAGTGGTGTATACCGAAGAAGAGGAAAAGCAGGTGCATGATTTGGAATATAAATTAGAGCTCTATGCGCTTCTCACACAAGCTTCTTCTAAGATACGAGGAGTGTACGGCAAGCAAATGCTTTATTCTCGACCCTACTTCAAACCAAAAAATTTTAGTTTCTTTGTTCCTGACGCCCGTGTTACTCCAGCTCTCCTTCAGTCAATAGTCACCCTTACTTTGCGGTCATTTATTTTACCAAAAGCACTTGTGAAGGTAGCAGTTGAACAAGCTCTCAGAATAGAAAATGTTATCGAAAAACTTCTTGAACGGGTAAAAAATACTCAGTCAGTAAGTCTTCAAAGTTTAGCAGGGAATGCTACAACCAAGGAGGAGCAAAAGAAACTCCTTATCGTGAATTTTATTGCCTTGCTCGAACTTCTGCGTACTGGTTCAATACAGGCAGAGCAATCCTCAGAGAGGGGGGATATCACTATCCTTAATTCTTCACCAGCGTCTTAAATGAAGACATGATACACTAATCGTCATATGCTTGAAAAAGTTATTACCCTTCTTTTCCTCTCTGGGGATGCTATCCCAATTAAAAAGATGGCAGATTTTTTGGGTATTACAAAAGAAGAGATACTCGAGAATGCTCCCTTTGTAAAAAGCAAACTAGAGGAAATAGGGCTAACACTTCTTGTAAGTAATGAAGGGTTATCAATTGTTACACAACCAGTACAAGCAGGGCTTGTGGAAGCTTGGACAAAGGGGGAATTAGAAGGGGAGCTTACTCCTGCCGCACTTCAGGTGCTTACCCTTGTTGCGTATCTTGGTTATCCTACACGAGAGCAGATTTCATACATTCGTGGAGTACAATCATCGCAGTCTATACGAGTACTCACTGTGCGAGGACTAATTGCGAGAGTAGGTGAGATATGTTCGCTCACTGCTGACTCTTTGAAGCAACTAGGGGTTACAAAAGTGGAAGAGCTTCCTGAGTATGAAAAGATACATAATGAGTTATTGGAAAAGCTTCAAGCTCGTAATTTGTAAGTAATGACTCGTACTATGGTGCATCATGCAAAAAATGAACATGTTAATATTTTTACTATCTACGCACTTTCTGTCTGTTTTATTATTACATTTTCTTTGAATCGTTTTATTCAAGAGCATACTCCCAAAAAGACAAAGACGGTTGAAAAAGTTGAGCGAGTAGTTTCCGGAGAGATTTTTGATAAGACAGTTTTTTCAAATGTGCACGTAGAAGGTAAAGCGTATGTCGTGTACGATCTTCTCAACCATGAAGTAATTGCTTCAAAAAATGAAACAACTATTCTTCCACTTGCAAGTCTCACGAAACTGATGACAGCAATTTCCGCAACACTTCATAAACCAAAAAGTGAAAAAATAATAGTGACTTCAAAACATATAGATGGTGGATATGATCTAGGGTTGAAGAAAAATCAAACATGGTCCCTCAATGAGCTTTTAAAATACACGCTCGTCTTTTCCTCAAATGATGGTGCCGAGATTATTGCTAGCAGTTTTGGGAGTACAGATCTCTTTTTACAGCAAATGAATAGTGATGCAAAAAATCTTGGTCTCAATTTTATTTTTACTAATCCAGCTGGACTAGATGTAAAGGGGAATATCGGAGGAAGAGGTGATGTGCTTGATGTTGCAAAAATGTTGGGAATAGCAAGAAAACAAATCCCTGATGTGCTCGACGCTACAACAAAAAAGCGTCAGACGGTAATTGCAAACGGAGAAAGAATAAGTGGAATACCTAATACTAATCAAGCTATAGAAACGCTTCCTGGAGCAGAAGGTTCAAAGACGGGTTTTACTGACTTGGCTGGTGGGAATTTAGGTGTAATTGTTGATATTAGTGTTGGGCATCCTGTGGCTATCGTTGTGCTAGGGTCTACTCGTGAAGGGAGGTTCCATGATGTTGATGTTCTCTATACCACACTTCGTAAGAGTCTTAAGAGCAACTAGTTCTCAAAATAATAAGCAAGAGTATTCCAAAAGTTTCCAACAAGAAAGACCTTGTTCTTTATGATATACTCTATAAAATATGCAAACCCTCGATGTTCTTGACCCGTCTAAAGTGTTGTTTCCGGCCGTCATTTCGTTTCTTATA
This sequence comes from uncultured Candidatus Saccharibacteria bacterium, assembly GCA_964576685.1. Lineage (GTDB taxonomy): Bacteria > Patescibacteriota > Minisyncoccia > Phycocordibacterales > UBA5272 > UBA11704. The sequence goes on along the minus strand of CAZNVC010000006.1, from coordinate 18,662 downwards.
GGAGTTTTTGTGGCGCCAACAATTGGACGTTTTTTGGTCAAACATAAACTATGGAAAAAGAAAAATGTAAAAAAAACAATCGATGGTAAAGAAGCAACCATTACTGCAACGCTTCATAACGACGAAAAAGCACCGGTTCCACGTTTAGGTGGAGTTGTTGTTTGGTTTTCGGTGTTTGTGACCGCACTCCTTTTTTGGTCACTTTCTAAGGTATACCCTCATCCAATCACAGAAAAGTTTGATTTTATTTCTCGTAATCAGACTTGGCTTCCGCTCTTTGCAATGTTTGTTGGTGCAGTGGTTGGTGCCGTTGATGATCTCCTTGTGGTTGAAATTTTTCAGGGGAAGCTTAACTCATACATTGGTGGAGGATTATCATTCCCTGTAAGATTGCTCGCAGTTTCCTCACTTGGTCTTTTTGCTGGTTGGTGGTTTTATACAAAATTGAGTGTCGATTATGTGCATATTCCTTTTCATGGTAACTATCATCTTGGTGGATTACTTTTTATCGTGTTCTTTATACTTGTTACTCTTGCAACTTTTTCAACTGGAGTTATAGATGGTGTTGATGGACTCTCAGGAGGAGTGATGTCGGCAGTATTTACTGCGTACGGGATGATTGCATATGCTCACGGACAGGTAAATATTGCAGCGCTATGCTTTGTTATTGTGGGAGGAGTGATGGCTTTTCTTTGGTTTAATATTCCGCCTGCTCTCTTTTACCTTACTGAGACTGGCATGCTCGCACTATCACTATCACTTTCTGTGATAGCCTTTCTTACAAACGCAGTAATTTATCTCCCTATCATTGCATTTCCTTTATTGATGACGACTCTCTCGGTCATACTCCAGCTTGTTTGGAAAAAATGTTTTAAGCGTAAACTTTTTTTGGTAGCACCACTTCATCATCATTTTCAAGCAAAGGGTTGGCCTGCTTCCAAAGTCGCAATGCGATATTGGATCGTCTCGTATATGTGTGCAATGTTGGGGGTGGTGATAGCTCTTATTAGTTAATGATATGTTCCAACGAGTAGACAAGCCGCTTCTCCTCACTACTATTATCTTACTTATGAGTGGGCTTGTTGTTTTTGGTTCAGCTGCACTTGGAGTTCTCGCAAGTAACGAGGTAAAATTTTTTGCAGTGGTAAAAACACAACTTATTTATGCCCTCCTAGGAGGAGGTTTTGCGCTCTGTATGGGAGTGATAATTCCCTATGGTGTATATAAAAAGTACGCGTATGTTATTTTTTCTTTAGCGATTCTTGTTACGATACTTGTTTTTGTGCCAGGATTATCTAGGTATCATGGTGGTGCTCATAGATGGATTGATGTGGGCCCTTTCTCACTTCAACCAAGTGAAGCATTAAAATTTGGTTTTGTGGTGTTCGTGGCATACTGGTGTACCTACTACAGAAGTTTCTTCAAGGATTGGAAGTATGGTTTTCTTCCTTATCTTATTTCTCTTGGTATCGTTACTGTACTCCTTCTTGCTCAACCAGATTTTGGAACTTATTTAGTTATTGTCGGAGCATCGTTTATTACCTATTTTGTTGGAGGGGCAAGAAAGCGTCATATTCAATATCTCTTTTTGTGTGCTGTGATCGGCTTCCTCCTTCTTATTCTTATTCGTCCTTACATGCTAGAAAGAGTTAAGACTTTCTTTAATAACACCCATGATCCTCGAGGTTCTTCTTGGCAATTAAACCAATCACTAATTGCTCTTGGTGGGGGAGGGTTAACAGGACGGGGGCTTGGCCAAAGTGTACAAAAATTTAATTATCTTCCAGAGCCAATCGGGGACTCTATTTTTGCAGTACTTGGAGAGGAACTAGGGTTTCTCGGGGCGATGTATCTCATCATACTTTATGCTATAGTTAGTGTACGGGGGTATATTATAGCCAAGACAGCAGGAGATCAGTTTGGACGACTTCTTGCAACAGGAGTCGTCTCAATACTACTTATACAATCAACACTTAACATCGGATCGATGCTCGGTCTTTTGCCACTTACAGGGGTTCCACTTCCGCTTATCTCTCATGGAGGCACGGCACTCATGGTTGCATTGTTCGAACTTGGTGTACTGCTTAATATCTCAAAATCAACTACCAATTATTTATGAAAATAGTTATTACTGGCGCAGGAGGGGGTCACTTTGTTCCGCTTATTGCAGTAGCTGAGCGTGTTCGTAAAGAAGCTTTCGTACAAAAGATACAGCAACCCGAATTTTATTTCTTTTCAGATAAACCATATGATGAGGAGTTGCTCTTTAGTATTGATTGTAAATTTGTTGAGATTCCTGCAGGAAAGTTACGTGTGTACCCTTCTGTAGAAACTATTACTGACATGTTTAAAACTTTCTACGGATGTATCGTTGCACTTTTTAAACTGTATGCACTCTACCCAGATGTTATTTTTGCAAAAGGCGGATATGCGAGCTTCCCAACACTACTTGCTGCAAGAATTCTTTCTATTCCAGTCATCGTTCATGAAAGTGATACAGTGCCAGGAAGAACGACAAAGTGGGCAGGGAAGTTTGCGCTACGAGTAGCACTCTCGTACCAAGAAGCTGCCCCATTTTACCCAAAGGAAACAATTGCGCTTACTGGTCAACCGATACGTGATATTGTCCTCCCGCCAGCAGATTTTAAACGTGTCTACCATAAAAAAGAACGACCTGTCATTCTTATTCTCGGTGGTTCACAAGGCAGTCAGAAGATTAATAATGCTGTCTTACAAATCCTTCCTGTACTTCTCGCATCGTATGATGTTGTTCACCAGACCGGAAAGGATAATCTTGAGGAGGTAAAAAACCAAGCATCCACCCTACTCCAAGGACATGAGTTTAAGGATAGATATTTTGCAGATGGCTTTATCGATGTTGCTCTATTTTATCCAAAAGTTGATCTTGTAATTACACGAGCAGGGTCCTCAATGTTTGAAATGGTCGAATGGCAACTTCCTATGATTGTAATCCCTATACCAGAAACTATTAGCAGGGATCAAAGAAGTAACGCATACGCAATGGCATCTCATGGTTTTGCTACAGTACTTGAAGAAAACAACCTCAGTGGAAATATTTTACTTTCAATGATTTCAAGAATTCTTGATAATGAGGAACATTATAATGCTATGATAAAGGATACGGCGCTTTTCGATAATTCACTAACAGCAGCTAGTGTTATTGCAAGAGAACTAATCCGTATAGGGTTAAGTCATAAATAATATAATCACCATGTCAACACCAATCGTCACACGTTTTGCCCCAAGTCCTACTGGTTATATGCATGTAGGTGGTGTTCGTACCGCCCTTTATGCGTGGGCTTTTGCTAGAAAACATGGTGGGAGATTTATTCTTCGTATTGAAGATACAGACAAGGGGAGGGAGGTAGAGGGTTCTATTCCTCATATTATCGAGTCTCTACAATGGTTGGGGGTTACATGGGATGAAGGTGTTGATATTGGTGGACCGCACGCTCCATACCTTCAGTCAGAACGACTGGATTCATATAAAAAGTATGCTCAGATACTAATTGAAAAAGGATTAGCATATCCAGATCCGTATTCTGAAGAAAAAGTTGCAGTCTTTCGTAAACAAGCTGAGGAAGAGAAGCGTGCATTTCTCTATCGTGAGCATCGACCAGAGTCGTTTGGAGTATGGGATGGAACACAACCACTACGATTTAAGGTTCCGGAAATAAAAAGTTACACATGGCATGATGCAGTCCGTGGAGAACTTACTGCAGGACCTGAGGCATTAGACGATTTTATTTTGATTAAGAGTGATGGGTATCCAACATATAATTTTGCTCATATAATAGATGATTTAGAAATGGGGGTAACTCATATCATGCGCGCGGATGAATTTATTGCCTCTGTCCCAAAGTTCCTTTCTTTATACGATGCGCTTGATATACACCCACCTGTCTTTGTGACGCTCCCACCAATTCTTTCACCTGAGGGAAATAAGAAATTGGGAAAGCGTGATGGTGCGAAAGATATCTTGGAATATCGTAGTGAAGGATATCTACCAGAGGCTATGGTTAACTTTCTTGCGTTACTTGGTTGGAATCCAGGTGGTGATCAGGAAATTATGTCGCCAGAAGAAATAATACAGCGTTTTAGTATCGAGCGAATTCACAAAGCTGGAGCTATGTTTAACGAAGAAAAACTCCTCTGGATGAACAAAGAACACATTAAAAGTAAATCGTCAAGTTACCAACTTGAAGCGGTTACCCCATATTTTAAAGAATACGATACAGCATTACTTACGAGACTTCTTCCTACAATCATAGATCGTATATCAACATTTGGAGAACTTGCTATACTTTCAAAAACTGAATTTTATTTTTTTGCACACAGACCAAATTTTGACACCACTTCTATTGAAAAGGTTGTGTGGAAAGATTTTGGGAAACATGAAGCAAAGACACATCTGCAGGCACTAGTAGGGATGCTCGATGCGATTGATTTCTCATCAGTGGCACATGTTAAGGAGGGGCTTATGCCATACGCTGAAACTCATGGTAAAGGGAATGTTTTGTGGCCACTCCGTATGTCACTTTCTGGTCAGGAAAAATCAGTAGATCCATTCACTATTTGCTATGTACTTGGGAAAGAAGAAACTAAGGCACGAATTTTGGAAGTATGTACTATACTTGATTCATAAAGTATATCACTGTCTTTTATGTCGTATCGCTCTTTTATTTCATCACTACTCATCGGGTCACTATTTGTACTCTCTATTCCTGTCGTACGAGTGCATTCACAGACCGCTGATGAACTAAAGGGTAATCTTGATACTCTTTCACAGCAGATTAAAGCGCTTGATGAAGAGATAAAGGCGTACAATAAAAAAATTAGTCAAACACAAGGAGAAGCAAAAACACTCAAGCAAGCACTTGCTAAACTACAAGAAAGACACATGGGTCTCGTCAAGGATATTGCATATACGAAGTTACGTATTGCAAAAGCCGAAGAAAATATTTCTTTTACAAAGAGTAAGATTCAAAGTACTGAAACTACTCTTGAACGAACAAAAAGTGCGCTCGCTGAGTCACTAAGAACTCTTGTCCATAATGAGTCTTCCATCCCTCGTTTTATCGAAGCACTTGCCCCAGGAGCGCATATTTCTGATGCGATTGATATTACGAAAAGAACTCAAGACGTTGCTACAGCAATCAATGAAAAGGCTCGAGCGCTCATTGATGTTAAGACTACTCTTTCTATTCAGAAAGCTTCATATGAACAACATAAGAATACACTGGAATCTCTAAATGCAACACTAAATGATCAAAAGGAACTTGTTGATCAGACATCTAAAGATAAAAATTCTTTGCTTCAAGAAACTAAAAATAAAGAGACAGCTTATCAGAAGTTACTTGCAGAGCGTAAAAAGAAGAAGAGTGACCTTGAAGCTGAAATGCTTGATGTTGAAGCGAAGCTTCAGACAATCGTTGATGCAAGTAAACTTCCTAAATACGGTAAAGGGGTACTTAAGTATCCTCTTGATAATGTAATTATCACACAATATTTTGGGAACACTCCTTTTGCAAGCAAAAACCCACAGGTCTACAATGGTTCTGGTCATAATGGTATTGATTTTGGTACAAAGGTCGGAACACCGATTCTTGCAGCTGCTGCAGGAGTTGTTATGGGAACTGGTGACACTGATGCTTCTTGTAATGGTGTCTCATACGGGAAGTGGGTACTTATTAAGCACAATAATGGCCTTTCTTCTCTCTATGCCCACCTTTCAATAATTCAAGTTAAAACAGGGGAGGTGGTAACCTCAAGACAAAAGATAGGCCTTTCTGGTAATACTGGATATAGCACTGGCCCACACCTTCACTTTACTGTATATGCATCTGATGCAGTTCAAGTGACAAATTATAAAAGTAAAGTATGTGGCACTAACATGACCATGCCGATTGCTCCTCGTGCTGGGTATCTTAACCCACTTAGTTATTTATAATATACTTACTAGTAGATATGATAACTCTCACTATACCAGCTGTCATCCTTTGTTTCCTTATTGCTTTCCTAGCAGGTAATGCTCTTGGGGTTTGGCTGATTTTGGTTAAAGCATTTCCAAAGCAAAAATAAATGATAACTTTCACTATCCCAGCATTCATACTACTTTTATTTACATGCTTTTTAACTGGGGGAATGGTGAGTGTTTGGGTTATTCTTAGTAAAGTTAAGTAGCTACTCATTCATTAGGATAGGTCATCTTTAGATACGCGAACAATGCTTGAATCTTATTTGAATTTCTATGGCAAATAGAGAACTATCCTGTAGTATAGTCGTAAAAGATATATTGTGCGACATTACCATATTATCTATAATCCCCAAAAAATCTATAGATAATAATGAATATCAGTATGTCTTTTATATTTACGTTATATTAATAATTCTCACCACACACTTCCCTTCCCTTAAGGGTCAGTACGGCAAAATATTTCTTCCCTAATAATTAGTTAATAATTAATATGAATAATGCTTAGGATTGCTCTTTACCTCAAGCTATCGTACCTCCTTTCATCCTGATCATTATTAAGATACTTAACATATGGGTTGGCCCTTAGTATCCCTTCGCTTGATTGATCTGAGCCTTATCTCAGGCTGCTTATCATCTGCCCATACTCAGCTCCTTTTAGAATATGACTTAATATTCATATATTTCTAGCCTTGCCTTTGAGTGCTTGCCTCTACTTGCACATGTCGCTTCTCTCCTTGTACTATTCGTGTCCAAATATTTTGCAGACATATTTTTTTGTATTATTTATTTGTCATTTAATTTATTTACCATATAGTATCAGAATAATAGATAAACATATTGTCATTGTTAATAAAGAGTAATTAAACTATTAGATGTAGCAGATAGTATAATTTGGGTCCTACTAGTATGCTCGTCTACCTTGATATCCATTGATCTAATGTCCTAGGTCAAAGATTGGACAAAATAGTTTTTCTAGGATAGAGTTATTTCTTATATAATAGTCGTTCTTTCAACTTCGTATAGCAAGAAAGGTAAAGAGAGATGAAAGATGTGTTCACACGAGACCCACAAGTCCTCTACCCTCCCGTTATTGGTGATATTTTCATTGACGGGAATCCACACATAATCTCTATCTGTGGACCTACTCACGGAATACTTACTGGTCATACATGGCACCAAGATATGATCCGCTTGCTCAAAGCAAGCGGGTATGAGGAAAAAATTTACATTCCATGTCGGCTTGATGCATATATGAATGACTACAGTCCTCATAATTATTTTTCCGAGGACAGGAATAATGAGAAAGTATTTTTTCTAAGTCAGGCATTTATTTACTGGCAACCCGAGGATATGGAAGTAGATATCCTAAACTATACTAGACTCCTTCTCGAGTGGTCAAAAACCTACTATGGAATAAAAAACGGAAGGAAACATCTTCCTCAAGTATTGTTCGGTGCTGAGAAGGCAAGTTCTTTAGCAAGATCACTCGCCATGCATCATGTTGCAATCAAACTTCATGAAAGCATGGAAGAGATTTGCGAGACACTTTTCAAAACACAAATGTCCTCTTCGCCTCAATGTTCCTAAATATCATCAAAAAGCCCCAACTCGTCGGGGCTTTGTTTATTATTTACTCACAATTTTTTACATATGTAGCCAGAAGTTCCTCGGCTGTAATGATATGACTCTCATCACTAATACGTTCCTTTATCTCCACTCCACCTTTTTCTAGTGATTTATCTGATACCACTACTCGCATTGGAATACCAATAAGATCACTATCGGCAAATTTTTCTCCAGGAGATGCATCTCTATCATCAAAGAGTACCTCGACTCCACGCGCAGTAAGTGTTGTATAAAGTGATTTTGCAAGTGTATAGGCTTCACTTGTTTTGTCTTTTGATAAAGAAAGTAAATGAAGTGAGAATGGCGCAATCGATGCGGGCCACACAAGACCCTTTTCGTTGGCTAGTTTTTCTGTCACAACACCCATGAGTCTACTTGGACCAATACCATATGATCCCATATAAATAATCTGCTGTTCTCCCTGTTCATCAGTATATGTATAATCGAGTGCTTTACTAAAACGGGTATCAAGTGGAAAGATATTACCAACTTCACATGCCTTTATTTGTTCGAGTGTACCAAAATCAACATTAAGCTTCTTAGCATTTTCTTCATTCACAACTTCCTTGTTGTATGCGATCTTATTTTTTTTATCAACATAGATGAGATCTTCACCTGCTTCTGTTAATGTCTGAAATTCATGCGAGAAGTTTTGTGTAAAATCTCCTCCAGACGCAACGGTGAGGTACGTGTCTTCCCCTATTCCTATATCTCTAAAAACATTCGCATAGACAATTTTCATTGCATCATAAAAACGCATCAGGTCATCTTGATTCTTGTGAAAACTATAAAGGTCTTTCATTCGGAACTCACGACCGCGAAGTAGTCCAGATTTTGCACGGGCTTCATTACGGAACTTTGTTTGTATTTGGTACAACGATACAGGAAGATCTCTATAAGAACGAGCAAATTCTTTGACGATAGGAGTAATAACATCCTCATGAGTTGGATTAAGTACGTATGAGTTAGCGCTACGCTCCTTTGAGTGTTCATTTGCTGGGACTGTCTTCATGAGAACATCAATTGTTTCAAGTCTGCCTGTTGCTTCCCAGCGCTCAAGCGGAGAAAGTGATGGCATAAGAAGTTCACTACCAACAGTGTTCATGTGGAAACGTATAATATCTTCTATTTTTCTTAACACACGAAGTCCAAGAGGAAGAAATGTATAAACTCCTGCCATCTCTTTATGAATATATCCTGCTCGTGTAAGTAAGATAGCGTTCTTAGAAACTTCGTCCGCAGGAGCCTCTTTTCTTGTTTTTGTATAAAGTTGTGATTGTCGCATAACGTATAGTATATCAAGAAACTAAAGGTAATTTAAGCCTTAATATCATTAATTGTAACCACAATCAAAAGAAGCATGAGAAGTCCAAAACCAAGGACATTCACCCATGAGTAATATTTAAATGGGACTTTTTTACGAAGTACAGTCTCAATAAGAACTACTACAATACGGCCTCCATCAAGTGCTGGGAGAGGTAAAATATTAAATATAGCGAGATTGATAGAAAGAACTGCGACAAGAGTAAGTACTGCAACATACCCGTACTCACTTGTTTCTCCGACTATTCTCGCAATCCCTACTGGACCAGAAAGAGATTGCAAGACACTCTTTCCGTTAAAAGCAGAAGTAAATACAGTAGCTAGACCATCAATAGTCATTTCAGTAATCGTGACAGTACGTTCATATCCAAGTGAAAGCGCTTCTTGAAATGTTGTGCTTACCGTACCAATTTGATCTAGACCGATTCCCAGTGCTTTCTTATCTGGAACTATTCCGTACACGGCTGCGACAGTTGTTACCTTCTTTAAACCATCTGGTGAACGATAGGTAATTGTAAATGGAGTATTTTGATGTGCTGCAATAAATGTAATCAGTGATGTTGCGGTGGAGAGGTTAGCTTCTGTTCCGACATTCGTCACTTTAAGAATGATCGAACCAGGAACAATGCCTGCCTTAAAAGCAGGACTCTCTTTTGATACCTCTGTAGTCATAAGTACAGTATCTTTTACGCGGTGACCAAATATGGGATCATCGGCACTCATTTGAACATTGCCGTATGAAATGAAAACAAAAATAAAGAATGCAAGCACCATATTCATGGTAACTCCAGCTATCAACACAAGAAGCTGAGCCCACCAAGGGCGATTACCAAATGCTCGTGGATGATGAAGTGCACCATGCTCTTTTTTATCTTCTTCACTACCATTTTCGCCAAAGATAGAGACATACCCCCCAAGAGGAATACTGTTTACGGCATATGTTGTCTCCCCTATTTTTTTACCAAAAATTCTTGGAGGAAAACCAAACGCAAATTCATCTACACGCATGTTAGTTGCTTTTGCAACAATAAAATGTCCAAATTCATGAACAATCACAAGCACAAGAAGAATTATAATAAATAAGAGAATGGCGGATATTGTCATAATTTTGCTCTAGTGTACCACATAATAGGCCTACATAGTGTGGGTCACATGTACGGTATAAGCATTGTCTAATTTCTTAGATTTATTCCCCCATCACTTCTTTTTCCTTTTTTTGAAAATAATCTTCGAGTTCCTGATTAGCTCCGTCAACTATCTTTTGCATCTCATCACGATATCTCCTTTGTTCATCTTCGCCATATGCCCCATCCTTTGCCTCAGTGTCGATATGTTTATTGGTTTCTTCACGAAGAGCACGAACACGAACGCGAGCATCTTCTAATCTATCTTTGAGGAGCTTTACAAGTTTCGTACGAGTTTCAGTGGTAAGACTTGGGAAGTGTACACGTAGACCATCAGCATCAGAAGATACAGAAAGACCTAAGTCTGCATCGTTGATTGCTTTTTCCATGTGACCAATAACACTTTTATCCCACGGTGCAACGCGGATAGTGCGAGGGTCTTCGATAGTGATACTTCCAGCGTGTGCAAGTGGAGTGCGCGCGCCATACATATCGATATGTACCATATCAAGCACCTGAGGCGTTGCACGTCCAGTTTGGATACTACGGTATTCGTTTTTTAACCAATCAAGAATGGTGTTCTTTTGGGTAAGCACATGTGAAAAATCGTAAGCCATATAAAAATGATGATTAGAAGTTAGTGGTTAGGGTTTAGCGCACAGATTAGTATTGGAAGTAATGGAATGCCCTAAGTAAACAAATTGTACATTAGAGTTTGGTTTGAGGCAAGAGAAGTGATAGGTACTCTATGAGTGCTTTTCCTGATGAAGAAGGGTCGGCTGCATAAGACCCCATTTCAAGAATAATCGGAACATAATATGAATATTCTTTCTTTTTGTTAAGAGTGTTTGCTAACGAAAGAATAAATGCTCGTACATTTTCTCTGTCCTTTCTTCCTTCCTCATCAACCGCAGAAAGAAGTGAGGTGATGCTAGGAAGTTTCATTCTTTCTTTTGGTGGTGTCGTAAGAAATAGCTCAGTATTATTTTTATTTGAAGTTACATTCTCAATGTGGTGATGTTGTAATCGAGAAAGAAGAGTCGGAATAAGTGCCTCGCTATTTGTTGTGACAAGAATAAATCTAACACCATCTCGTGGCTCCTCAAGAATTTTAAGCAACGCATTTTGAGCTGGCAGTGTTATGGTATGAAATGAGATAAGCGCAATTTTTTCACTATCATACGGTGTATTTGCCCATGAGGTAAGTGAACGTGCAGTGTCAATATCAACGACTGTATGGTCATGAAGAATATGAGCTGGTGAAAGACTTCGTAGTTCATTCCAAAGATTCTCAGTGAATTGCTTTCTGTCAGCGTGGACAAAAAGCGTTGCGTGATGAGAAAGAGATGTAAGAAGAGGCATAACTATGAATAGGATAAAGTATACCAAAAATTACTTAACCATGTTGTGTCTGACGGCATAAAATATCAGCTATCGCTTTGCGAAAATACTTCGTTTATACGTGTCGAGGTGTTCAAGAGCAATACCTGTTCCCTTCGCAACACAGTAGAAAGCATCTGGCGCAAGGACTGCCTTTACTCCTGTACGACGTTCCACAAGATCTGGAAAGTGACGAAGAAGTGATGAACCACCACTCATGATGATTCCATTATCAATGATGTCAGAAGCAAGCTCAGGTGGAGTCTCTTGAAGTACATCACGAATCGCTTTAATCATCATCTTAAGTTCCTTGTCGATTGCTTTCACTATCTCGTTTGTTCTAATTTCAACGGTACGTGGAAGTCCGGCAATAAAATCACGACCCTTTACCTTAAGTACTAATTCATCTTCAACAGGAAGTGCTGATCCTATCTTAATCTTTATATCTTCTGCTGTTTGATCACCGATTGCAAGATTGTATGTTTTTTTCACGTAGTCAATGATTGCTTGATCAACTTTTGTCCCGGCGCACTTTACAGAAGTACTGCACACAATACCACCAAGTGAAATCACTGCCACATCAGTAGTACCGCCCCCGATATCTACTATCATTCTTCCTTGTGCCTCATGAATAGGAATACCTGCACCAATTGCTGCAAGAATAGGCTCCTTCACTACATATGCATTACGTGCCCCAGCCTTAAGTGCGGCTTCAATCACTGCTCGGCGCTCAGTTGAAGTTACTCCAGCAGGAACTGACACCATGACATCAGGCTTAAAAAGGTTGAAGCCACCAAGTGCCTTGTGTATGTAATATCGAAGCATTGCCTCTGTAACACGATAGTCAGCAATAACACCATCTCGCATAGGGCGATACGCAATGATTGAGTCAGGTGTCTTTCCAATCATATCTTTTGCTTCACTTCCAACTGCAAGAATTTTGTTTCCGGATTCAGAAATAGCAACGACAGAAGGCTCAACAAGTGTTACTCCTTTTCCAGGGACATAGACGAGCGTGTTTGCGGTGCCTAAATCGATACCGAGTTTCTTGAAGAAAAATCCCATATAGTAGACCAAGTATAGCACATATCTAACAGAGGAGAAAGTTGGTTTAGCCTTGCCTTATAAGACTTTTTTATACATTATGCTTCGTTTCTGATATACTTGTTACATCCATGTATCTCCTTACTGTATCTCCATTGGCTACTGGAATTCCTTACGAGGAGCTTTCATATTTTTCAAAAACAGAAGTTCATCCGGGTGATTTGGTAGAAATCACTGTTCGTAAGCGAGTCTGTAAAGCACTTGTACTTGAAGTAACTGATGCTCAGAATGAAAAGCAATCACTTAAGCATGCATCATTCGTTACTAAAAAAATTCTTAAGGTATCAGTAAAGGAATTTTTACATCCAAAAATTTGGGCCACATTATCATACTCTTCTTCATACATGTTACGAAGCATCGGGTCAATCATTTACGATCTCTTGTCAGAAAAGTCGTTCGATGAACTTGGGCCACTTGTTGTTCCTGACGAAGAAAGAGGTTTCGAACTTCTTTTGCTTGAACAAAATTATGAGAATAGAATGCTTCGCTACAAGACAACAATACGGGAAATGTTTTCCAAAAAAAAATCACTTGTCTTGTTCTTTCCTACAATTACCGACCTTGAAAATGCAAAGGATATACTCTCTAAAGGGATTGATGATTATGTGGTGTGTCTTCATGGTTCGCTCACAGACAAACAATATACCTCTTCACTTTCTCGGTTAAAGGGAGAGGAACACCCACTACTTATTCTCACTACCCCTTCTCTTCTCCCGTGGATGCGTCACGATCTTGGAATCGTGGTAATAGAACGTGAGCACAGTTACTACTATTACACTCACGGTGATAACGGCTATGACATGCGTGTGATTTTAGAGCTTCTTGCACGAGCATCTTCTATCCCATGTCTCTTAGGATCACACATGTTATCACTGAGGTCACATATGCTCTTCAAGAAAAAAGATGCAGTTGAGATTATGCCACTTCAATTTAGAAATGATGCAAATGTTACCGTGGTTCCTATGACCGAAGATAATAGGACAGGGAGCCCATATCTTTCAAAAATTGCGCTACAATTTCTTCGTGATGTTAAGGTTGCAAAGCGAGGACATCTCTTTCTTTATGCTCATCGTAAAGGAATGTATCCAACAACAATATGTTCTGATTGTGGAGAGTTGTTTACTTGTAATACCTGTCATCGTCCGTATGTGCTCCATAAAATTGCCGGGGTTCGCACCTATGTATGTCATGGCTGCGAGTCAATTATTCAACTCAATGAAGAAACTTCACTATCATGTCGTTACTGTGGCGGATGGAGAATGATGACACTTGGAATAGCAACAACTGGAATAGAAGAAGAACTCTCACGATTAGGAATTCCACTTTTTGTAATCGATAGTGAGCGTACACCAACAAAAGTAAAAGTAAGAAAAGTGTATAAAGAGTGGCAGGAATCTCCTTACGGGGTTCTCATAGGAACTGAGATGGCCCATAATGTCGTATCATCGTGTGACGGGATTATCATCCTTTCACTTGACTCTCTTTTTTCTTTACCTGAATACCGGACAGATGAGAAGATACTTTCACTTGTAACAGAAATGGCAGAGAAACTTCATCGTGGAGTACATACTGATGCACCACTTATTTTGCAAACAAGACTTAAGAATACGCCCGTCATTAGACAGCTCACTTCACCATCTTTTCGAGATGTGTACGATGCTCTTCTTAGGGAGCGTGAGCAATTTTTACTTCCTCCGTATTACACGGTGATTAAAGCTTCCTTCGATAACTTGCCCGATGATGTGCGTAGGCGTTTTGAACAAGAGCTTGAACCATATACCGTGCTATGGTTTGAACAAGGTCGTGGAGTGACGTTACTTTTTGTTCATATCAAGGAAACGGAGTGGGCGCACAACGAAGAAGTGCGGGCAAAAGTAAAGCGAGTGGTTATGGGGGCAAGTCCAGTGGTGAATCCTCTTCACTTTTTTATTAATTAATAAATAACATTATCACCCTGTTGTACTTCGTGTATCTATGGTAGATTACATGTATGAAAGTCACTGACACAATTGTCCAAATTGACGGGGATGAAAAGAACCCCCTTCGGACCCATTCTCGAGAAGTGAAAAAAGAGGAGTTTGGCTCGGTATTTTTAAATGACGTTGTTACCTCTATGAAAACAGCTCTTGCTCGTGAGCATGATGGAGTGGCTATCGCCGCACCACAGATCGGGGTTCCACTACGTGTGTTTGTGGTTGCAGAAAGTGCGTATGAAGAAGATGCTAAGCATAAGCCTCTTGTATTTATTAACCCAAAAATTATTAAGAAATCAAAAAAAACAGCGGTGATGCAAGAAGGGTGTCTTTCTGTGAGATGGGTGTATGGAAAAACACGAAGGTCTGTTGGAGCAACTGTTGAAGCATACGATGAAGATGGAAAAAAATTTACATATGGTGGTAATGGACTTCTTGCACATATCTTTCAGCATGAGATAGATCATCTCGAGGGGGTGCTTTTCATTGATCATGGGTTTGATCTTGAAGAGTTTACTGAAGAGGAAGTAATTGCTGCTGCAAAAAAAGCAGACGAAGAAAACCAATAACGAACATGAATACAGTAATTTCGTACGCATTTTTTGGAACAGGCGCTCTCGCAGAGAGTGTGCTTGCAATACTCGTAAAAGCAGGATATGTACCAAGCCTTGTTGTTACTAAGCCAGACAGTCCACAAGGTCGTCACATGCAACTTACAGAACCACATATTAAGACGTGGGCGAAATTGAAAGGAATAGAAGTTTTTCAGCCAGATACCTTGAGGGATCTCACTACAGACTCCCCTCTTCACTTAAAAAAGTTTGATCTCTTTATTGTGGCTTCGTATGGAAAAATTATTCCAGATACCATCCTTAATCTTCCGATACACGGGGTACTTAATGTTCACCCTTCACTTCTCCCACAGTATCGTGGACCATCACCGATCGAAAGCGCTCTTCTTGATGGTAACCTTACCACTGGAGTAACTATTATGAAGCTGGATAAAGAAATGGATCATGGACCAATTCTTGCCCAGAGCGCCTTTACGATTAATCCCCTTGCTAACGCTGGGACACTTGAAGTAAGTTCAGGACAATTAGGTGGAGAACTTCTTGTATCAGTACTCCCTCATTATCTTGATGGAACGCTTTTACCAAAAGAACAAGATCATTCTCAAGCAACAGTGTGTAAAAAGATTTCCAAAGAGCTCGGCCTCATTCACTTAGAAGATGATATCGATATAGTTCGCAGAAAATTTCGAGCACTTACTCCATGGCCTGGCCTCTACTTCTTTATTGAACACGCAGGAAGAACTATTCGTGTGAAGGTGAATGGTGTTGACCTGGTGAGTGAGGAAAAGTCATCACGAAAGGCATCTGATTACCTCCTCTCAGTAACTCCCGAAGGAAAAAAAGAAATGGATTGGGAGAGCTTCACACGAGGATATTTGGATAGATAACAGAACACAGATATACAGATAACAGATAAAGTACCAAATACAAAGTGGTAGCCGTTGGCTACCACTTTTCGCTTACACTAAACAACTAGTAAGAAACAATATCGTAATAAAAGACAGGACTTTTCTCATAGACGACAAGTTCCTCGCTTGGGTCTACCAACAGGAGGCGCCAGATACCACCAACCGTAAGTCCAAAATAGCGACAATATTTTCCATCTAAACTCGTCACTCTAATTGGATTTGTAATTTTATGATGATCATAGGACAGAATATCATTTTCGCTTACATGACCAAGAAAAAAGTAGTGGGACGGGTCCGTGATCATTTTAGACTGATCATAAAAAGCAACAACGAGCCCACATAAATTTTCGTATTCAAGAAGAGAAACATCGTCTGCGTCATCTGTCAGCATGGGGGGCTCCTTAAAGTTCAGATTTCTATCTCCATTATAACAGAACATAAAAAACATGGCACATCGTCTGATGTGTCATGTTTTTTAGCAATGCACTAATTTCCTATTACCTTTCTAACTTATCTTACCTCTACTTTCTCAATAATAACATCTTCAAGCGGGCGATCGTATGGACTTCCAGTCGTTTTTACCTCTTGAATCGCAAGTGCGGTCTCGATTCCCTTGGTGACACGTCCAAAGACAGTGTAGTTAGGAGGAAGCGGTGCTCCAGGGTTTGCAGTTACAATAAAAAACTGACTTCCGTTAGTGTTAGGTCCAGAGTTTGCCATCGCAACTGTGCCAAGTGGGTATTGTTCCTTACCAGTGAGTTCATCATTAAATTTATAACCTGGTCCTCCTGTCCCCCATAATGACTCATTCGCTTTATCTTTAGAGAGAGGATCCCCTGTCTGAATCATGAAGCCCTTAATCACTCGATGGAAACGTACGCCATCATAGAACTTGTTTACTGCAAGTGTTCCAAAATTTTTAACTGTTGCTGGTGTAATTGTTCCAAAGGCTATCTCGATAGCTCCTTTGTTGGTAGTAATCGTTGCTGATGAAAATGTTTGTTGGTCCATAGTGGTCGAGGTAGTTGTAGCGTGTATAGGTGCTGTTACTTGTTGTGTGGTGGTTAATGGTTTTTTTGGTGTGGTTGTTGTCGCCTCATTACTTGCTGAAGAAGGTTTTACTCCTGCAGGTTGTAAAAAGTATGCAAGACCTGCTAAGAAAATAACGAGTATTCCAACAACGCTGTATGTAATTTTTGTCTCGTGATCCATGTGCTTAATTAGGTTAACTTTTTAAATAATGATTTTACTTTGTGTGCACTGCGTCTGATGATTGAACGTTCCTTATCTTTGTGCTGTGCAAGTTCACGTACGAGCATGTCTTTAAGAATATCTATCGCCTTATAGAGATCGTCCTGAGTGGTTCTGAGTGAAGTATCTTTTCCGCGTATGTGGAGTAGAGCTTCTGCCTGGAATACTTGGCCATTAAGATGATGATTTGTTGTTTTTGAGAGCTCAATACTCAGTTTTGCACTTGTATCATCTCGAGAAACAAGTTTCTCGAGTGAACGCATTTTTTCCAATGTGTAGTCACGAATCGCATCAGTAATTTCCATATGAACACCGGTGATTATTGTATGCATATACTTTAAAATTATTTACTGAGTAATACTCTTAGTATATACCAAAGAAAAAAAGATAACAGGAATAAAACGTTGTAAGAATTATACACAGTTTTTATTATGAATCAGTCTCATACAACAATATTCTTGCTATACTAAATGAGTACATATGACAAAGCAACATTTTTCATTTCAAGAAGTTTTTAAGTTTGGTTGGGCAAAGACAAAGCAACATGCTTGGTTCCTAGTCCTCACATTCTTTATTATTAGTATTATTACCAACGCAGTGAGAATGGTTCCTTTTGTAGACGCAGCGGTGAGCATTATGGCCTGTCTTTCAGTAGCTTCAATAGCACTTCAGATTAGTCGAGATCAACATTTCACATTTCGTGACTTGTACATGCCCCTTCTTTCTCAAAGACGAGTATTGAAGTTCATTGTCCTTACCGCCCTCTATGTGTTCGCGGTTCTTGTAGGAACAGCTCTCCTTATAGTTCCCGGGATTTATATAATGGTACGCTTCAAGTTCTTCCCGTTTGTTGTAGTGGATCATGAGAATACTTCCATTCAAGATCTTGTGAAGATGACCTATGCGTTAACAGCTCACAACTTCTGGTCAGTATTCTTCTTTGTCATCCTTGCTTGTCTTCTTAACTTCGTTGGCTTTATTTGTTTTGTTGTTGGTCTCTTTATTACAATTCCTACTACGCTATTTGCAGCCGCACATATGTATAATAGACTTAAGCAACATACAGTCTAGCTTACAGCGCACAAGTACATCGCCGAATATCTAAAACAACCTCTTCTTGAAGAAGAGGTTGTTTTTCTGATCTCCTTTCCTTAACGATTATTCACAAAATTCCTTCTTGCAGAAGGATACATTTTCTAGTATGATTGTAAATACATTTACTAAGAAAAAGTAAATGTTCTACCACATTCCGCGATAGCCTAGCGGCAAAAGTATATAGCCGAGCGCGCATACGCGCGAAGCGGTACATATATACAAATTTGCTACTAGCGATATTGTGCGAAGGAAATCATATTCCGCGATAGCTCAGCGGTAGAGCAGCGCGCTGTTAACGCGTTGGTCGT